>NZ_JBQCXF010000230.1:0-4626 GCF_051956635.1 Neisseria sp. P0022.S010
AGCGATAATAGCCCTATCCGGCAAAATCCCTTTCGCTACCTGCCAACTGTAAATCGGAACCAGATAATACTTGCCGCCTTTCTCAAACACATCTACGCGCACCATGGTTGCATTGTCGGCAATACCGTTATGGTTGCGCACCCATACGCCGGTTTTCTGTACTTGCTCTACACGTACGGCTTTTACCTGTTGGGTGCGGTTGCCTGCTTTATCGTATTTGTAAAACGGCTCGGCAAAGGCTTTGGTAGGATCGTCTTTATGTGCTTCCAAACGTGCTTTCAGTCCTTCGCATAGCTTAGGTTCGCGCTCCCGATTGACCATTTTTTCCAAGTCTTTCAGTTTTAATTGTGTCAGCGGTACGCGCAACACGCTGATGCCTTCGTCCAGTCGTTTGGCGGATTTGACGGTCTCCATATGGCCTTGCCCGCTCATCTTCCGATTGGGCGCGCGTGAAACAAACAGTGGCGTAACGTATTCGTGCACGGCTTCGGGGCGAGAAGATAATTTTTCTGCGAGCAGGGTACGCAGTTTTTCGGGGGTATCCGCTTCTTCAAATTCGGATTTGCCGTCCGGTTTGCCGAAGACGCGAATCATGACTTCTTGTGCGAAAAATTCCCAAGGTTGCGGGAAGTGTGCTTTTTGATGCAGCACTTCTCCTGTTTCTTTATCTATGGTTTTGCCGTCAAACGCGTTCATCTCTTTATAGCGTACAAAACGGGTAATTTTCTGCTGCATGGCAACGGTCGAGCAGGCAACGACGACGGCGTCCAAGGCGTGATGGCGGTCGTTTTCCGCACGCACTTTGCGCAATCCCCAAAAGCCGCGCAACAGATTGGTAATTTGTCCGTTGGATGCAAAGACACGTCTTTTCCCTTTACCTGTCAGCAGCATATGGTCGGCAACGAATTGGCACAGGAAACGGTTGACGTAGCGCGTATCGTTCAGATTGCGTTCTTTAAAGCCATCTTCATCGAATTTTTGCAGCAGAATCCGTTGTTTTTTACTGCGTGGGAAACGGCTGGTTTCGACACGCGCTTTAAATTCCTGCCATTCGCGGCTGTTGTCTTTGCCGTTGAAGTATTCGTAAGGGGTTTGGTTGCCTTTGTTTTGGTTTTCGCTGCCCAATACCAGCACTTTATTGTTGAAACTGTCGTCCCATGTGCGCGAGAACGGCAGGGCATGGTCGATTTCGACATAGCCTTTTTCGTTCAGACGGCCTAAGTTGATTTCTTTGCCCGAATACAGGCATTTGCCGTGTTGTTGCTCGTACAGGCGCAGTTTCAGAATATCTTTGGATTTGGGTTCGCCGACAAAATTGGGGAAATACTCTCGGAATTCGGCGGCGGCTTTTTCACGGTCTTTACGGTTTTCTTCTTGGCGTTTTTCGATTTCTTTGCGGTCTTTAAACGATTTTCCTACTTCCCTTGCTGTTTCAATATGGATACGGGCAGGGGAGCCGTAACGCCGAACCACGCTGTTAATGACTTTCCGTGCTTGAGATAAGGCGCGCAAGACGACGGGGTTGCGGATTTCGTCGGCGGGAATCGGCGGCAGATAAAGCATTTCCTCCGAATTTTTCTCGCCATAATGATCCCCGTAGGTTTCAGCGCAGGCTTCATCGTAACGTTTGCCTTGTTCCATCAGCGGCACGATTCGGCGCAACGCTTTCAAAGAAATTTGAACGAACTTGTCGAAGCTGATGTGTTTCAACAGTGCATCCAAGATTTCAGGTTGCAAGCAGCCTTTCAGACGACCTGTAATATCCTCATCTGTTTTAAACAGGGAGAATGCCGTACCGATTTCATCCTGCAATTCGGGGGAAAGGCTCAACGGAGATTTTTTGTCTTTCAAACCTTCTTTTTCCAGCGCACGGCGGATGGCGTGGTAAGCCTTCATTTCCATCAGCGTTGCCGATTCGGCATTGTCTTTGCCGTAACGCAAACCTTTGAAAAATGCCGTATCGTCCAATCCCAGCAGTTCTCGTGCTTTTGCATAAGTTAGCTTATTTTTATAAGGCATATCTATAAGCGTGGCACGTTCGGTATCAGTCAGCGGACGCTCGCTGCCTTGCTCTAAAATACGCAGGTTGTTCAGCTTGGTCAGCCAGATGAAACGTTCGGCGGTATAGGTGTTTTTAGCGGCTTTCGGCTCTGTCGGCTCAAAGGTGCAATACCCCAACATTTTTTGAACAGCATCGCCAGACAGGGCAGAGCGTTGCGCCATCAGCAGGGTTTCAATACCTTCTTTAAGGCCGTCTGAAATATGCGGATTGCCAAATTCTTTTTGTTTTTCAAACAGCAAAACTAGCTCTGCCTGCAAATCTTTGCGGCTGAACGTATGCGAATAATCGCCGCGCTGGTTGCGGATATGGCCGCTTTCTTTCTCAAATTTATTTACAGCCAATTCAGCCGGTGTGCGGAAATCGCCTGTCTGTAAGGCATGGGCATTGTCGGCTACGCCTTTAAGCAAAGCACCAAGCTCCTTGTCGGCAGTTTCGCCTTCATTTTTCCGTTGCGACAAATAGCCGCGGTGTTTGATTAAATGCAACAAGACTGCCGACCACTCTAAAGGCGTCAGTTTGCGGTCTAATGCGGCTGCGCGAAGTTGCCATGGTGTATTCGGTAAGGATTTAATCAAGCCGTTTTCATCAAAATCGGCAGCCTGTAATACGCCCTCGCGTTTCAATAGGCGACGGGCCCGAAGCAGGCGGTGGGCGCGACGGCGGGTCAGGCGGCGGACGCTGCGTGCCAAGCGTCTTGCCGCTGCGAGAGAGTCGCCTGTTTTCGGTACTTCTGCACGCTCAAATACGCGCACGCCCAAATCAATCAGGCGGATGGGGTTTTCTTCTTCGTCAATTTCTACCATCGCCCAGCCGACGGATGCGATGCCGATATCGAGGCCGAGGATGTAGTTGATTGGATTGGGTTTGAATGCAGCCATCAGTTTCTCCGTAATATGATGTTTAGTAAGTATAAATATATCCTAGGTAAGTATTACCATGCAAATGAAATGCTTGACTGGGTGCCGATTTGGAATTAGAATTTGGACATATTGTTGCACTGCGAAATGAGAAACGTTGCTACAATAAGGCCGTCTGAAAAGATGTGCCGCAACGCTCTGCCCCTTAAGGCTTCGGCTTTAAGGGGCATCGTTTTGTCTAAATGGCAGGGATTAAAAAGGCCGTCTGAAATTTCAGACGGCCTTTGGTGTTACCAGATATCGGATTTGATTTTGCGTTTCAAGCCTGGGTGTTCAGAGAGTTTGAACTCTGGGTCTTTGCCCATTTTCAGCTTGGCTGTGTAGTCTTTCAACAGCAGGAAGGCAAGTGGGGACAGGAGTAGGATGGCGACGAGGTTAATCCATGCCATGATGCCCATGGCCATGTCTGCCATATCCCATACCAAGGGTACGTTGGCAACTGCGCCGAAGTAGACCCATGCCAAAACCAGCATACGGAAAATGGCGGTAACCAGCCAATGGCTCTTGATGAATTGGACGTTGGACTCGGCATAGGCATAGTTGCCGATAACGGTTGAAAAGGCAAACATAAATAGGATGACGGCAAGGAAGCCTGCGCCCCATTCGCCTACCTGGCTGACGATTGCCGCTTGGGTCAGCGCCGCACCGCTCAGGTCTCCGTAAGGCTGTTGATAGGTCAAGACGATAAAGGCGGTGCATGAGCAGACGATGATGGTATCGACGAAAACGCCCAGCATTTGAATCATGCCTTGGGAGACGGGGTGCTTCACTTCGGCTGCGGCTGCGGCGTTCGGCGCGGAACCCATACCCGCTTCATTGGAATACAGGCCGCGTTTGATACCCTGCATCATGGTGGTCGAAATCAGACCGCCGAGGAAACCGCCTGCAGCCGAATCGAAATTGAACGCGTTGGAAAAAATCTGACCGAACACTTCAGGAATCAGGGAAATATTGGTAACAATGATGAAGAGTGCTATGACGAGATATAAAACCGCCATCAGCGGGACGATGATTTCCGCGGCTTTAGATACGCGGCGGATACCGCCGAAGATAATCGGGGCAGTCAGAATGACCAGAGCGACGCCGACATAGTGTTGATCCCAGCCCCATGCCGCTTTGGTGGTATCGGCGATGGTATTGGTCTGTACGGCTTCAAATACAAAGCCGAAACAGAAAATTAGACTCAGGGCGAATAAAACGCCCAGCCATTTTTGTCCCAGGCCTTGAGTGATGTAGTAGGCAGGGCCGCCGCGGAAGTGGTGGTTGTCGTAGTCCCGGATTTTAAAGAGTTGAGCCAGTGAAGATTCGACAAACGCCGAACTCATGCCGATTAAGGCGGTTACCCACATCCAGAACACCGCGCCCGGTCCGCCGAGTTTGATGGCAATCGCCACGCCGGCGATGTTGCCCACGCCTACGCGGCTGGCCAAGCCGGTAACGAATGCTTGGAACGGTGTAATTCCGTGCGGATCATCACCTTGTTTGCGGCCACCCAACATTTCTTTGATACTGCGGCCGAAGAGGCGGAATTGTACAAAACCGGTGGTAACGGTGAAAAAGAGGCCTGCGCCTAAAAGCATATATAACAACCCCGACCACATTGGGTCGTTGATGGCGTTTACCCGGCCGTGAAGCTGTTCGAAAAAT
>NZ_JBQCXF010000231.1:0-4624 GCF_051956635.1 Neisseria sp. P0022.S010
GTCGTGTTGGGTTGCCTGCTGTTGCTCTCGCGCAGCGATATGATTCCTGAGAAACACACAAAATAGAAAGATGAGAGATTTGGGTTTTGCCCTATAAAGGCCGTCTGAACAATGGTATAATCCGCCGTTTCAGACGGCCTTTTTTATTGTGGTTTAAATTTGAAATTTGCCCTCCCGGCCGCACCGTTTTCTTACATTTTGCAAAGTTTCCGCCATGACCCAAGACAAAATCCTTATTCTCGACTTCGGCTCGCAAGTTACCCAGCTGATCGCCCGCCGCGTGCGCGAAGCCCATGTTTACTGCGAACTGCATTCTTTCGATATGCCTTTGGAAGAAATCAAAGCTTTCAACCCGAAAGGCATTATCCTCTCCGGCGGTCCTAATTCCGTTTACGAATCCGATTATCAAGCCGATACTGGTATTTTTGATTTGGGCATTCCGGTTTTGGGCATCTGCTACGGCATGCAATTTATGGCGCACCACTTGGGCGGCGAAGTTACCCCGGGCAACCAACGCGAATTCGGTTATGCGCAAGTTAAAACCATCGACAGCGAGCTGACACGCGGCATTCAAGACGATGCGCCAAACACGCTCGACGTATGGATGAGCCATGGCGATAAAGTTTCCAAACTGCCTACCGGCTTCTCTGTCATCGGCGACACACCGTCTTGCCCGATTGCCATGATGGAAAACGCTGAGAAACAATTCTACGGCATCCAATTCCACCCTGAAGTGACCCATACCAAACAAGGCCGCGCGTTGTTAAACCGCTTTGTCTTGGATATTTGCGGCGCACAACCAAGCTGGACCATGCCAAACTACATTGAAGAAGCCGTTGCCAAAATCCGCGAACAAGTCGGCAACGACGAAGTAATTTTGGGTTTGTCCGGCGGCGTGGACTCTTCCGTAGCGGCGGCGCTGATTCACCGCGCCATCGGCGACCAACTGACCTGCGTGTTTGTTGACCACGGTCTGTTGCGTTTGAACGAAGGCAAAATGGTGATGGATATGTTTGCCCGCAACTTGGGCGTACGCGTGATTCACGTTGATGCCGAAGAGCAGTTTTTGGCGAAACTTGCCGGCGTGACCGATCCGGAGAAAAAACGCAAAATCATCGGTGCAGAATTTATCGAAGTATTTGATGCTGAAGAGAAAAAACTCACCAACGCCAAATGGTTAGCGCAAGGTACGATTTACCCTGACGTAATCGAATCCGCAGGCGCAAAAACCAAAAAAGCCCACGCCATCAAATCGCATCACAACGTCGGCGGTCTGCCCGAAAACATGAAGCTCAAATTGCTTGAACCATTGCGTGACTTGTTCAAAGACGAAGTGCGCGAATTGGGCGTCGCTTTGGGACTGCCTCGTGAAATGGTGTACCGTCATCCGTTCCCGGGCCCGGGTTTGGGCGTGCGTATCTTGGGCGAAGTGAAAAAAGAATACGCCGACTTACTCCGTCAGGCAGACGATATTTTCATCCAAGAATTGCGCAATACTACCGATGAAAACGGCACGTCTTGGTATGACCTGACCAGCCAAGCATTTGCCGTATTCCTGCCTGTGAAATCCGTCGGCGTAATGGGCGACGGCCGTACTTACGATTACGTCGTTGCCTTGCGTGCCGTGATTACCAGCGACTTTATGACTGCGCACTGGGCTGAGCTGCCATACTCGCTGCTTGGCCGCGTGTCCAACCGCATCATCAACGAAGTCAAAGGCATCAACCGCGTGGTTTACGATGTCAGCGGCAAACCGCCTGCCACGATTGAGTGGGAATAATCCCTGAATAATAAAGGCCGTCTGAACAGATATTGTTCAGACGGCCTTATTCTTTAGGAACCAAGCCCAATTAAAATTGATTTTTCAATTCACGCAGGGCAGCGAAGACTTCGAGTTCGCTGTTTAATTTTCGTCCGCTCAATTCTTCGGCGCGTGCCTGAACTTGAGGTAGGTGTACTCGGAAAAACGGATTGACTTTGCGTTCGTGCACCAGGCTGACAGGCAGTGTCGGCGTGTGTTCGGCTGCGGCCAAGGCCGTCTGAATGTCGGCATTGTCCGGCTCGATATGCTGGGCAAAGCGCAGATTGGAGGCTGTATATTCGTGCGCCGGATAAAACAGCGTTTCCTCGGGCAGCTGGTTGAATCGGTGGAAGCTGTCGTAAAGCTGCTCGATTGTGCCGGTAAATACGCGGCCGCAACCGGCGGAGAACAAGGTATCGCCGCAGAAAACATGCAGGCCGTCTGAATTTTCCAGCAGATAGCTGATGTGGCGGTCGGTATGGCCGGGGGTTGCCCAAACGGTAACCAAGCCTTCGCCAAACGGGAACTGCGTACCTGCGGTGACGGTATGCGTCGCTACGTCGATGTCGCTTTCGCCATAGATTGGGGATTCCAAAAAGCCGTGGAATAGGCTTTTTGCGCCGCCGGTATGGTCGGGGTGCGGATGGGTAATCCATGTTTGCGCCAGCATCAGGCGGTTGTGGACGAGGAATTTCAAAACGGGCGTGGCATCGGACGGATCGACGCAGGCGGCATGGTTGCCTTCTTGAATCATCCAGATGTAGTTGTCGTTTAGGGCTTGGATTGGCGTGATTTTCATATGCTTTCTTTTGGTTTGGGGTTTCAGACGGCCTCTAGATAATCTTTGATATTCGGGCTTTGGCCGAACACGGCTTCATGGGCTTGATGGATGCACAGTCGGTTGAACAGCAATCTTTGGGTTTGATTGCCGTCGATAATCCGCACTTGGCCTTGCAGTTTGGGCGCGTCGTGATGAAAGGTATTTTTAAACGCGTGCCAACGGTCGGTTTGCAGATGGACGATGGCAAACATATCGTGCGAGATATTAACGCCGACGCTGAATAGTTTGGCCGAGGCTTGCAGGCAGAAACTGCTGTCGCCAAACAGGCACAGCCCCGTGTTTTCCGGATAGCGGAACAATTCGATTTTCACGGCTTCGGGTTCGGCAAAGATATTACAAAACAACCGTTCAAACAACGACGGCTGCGCCACGCCTTCGCTCAACATACCGTAAAGCCCGCCCAGCCAATCGACATAGCCGAGAAAAGAAAAACGGTAGTCCTGCATAATGGTCTCGATGCGCTTGGGGTCGCGTTTGCTGATCAAGCGGACAAATTCAAAACCGACTTCCGGCAGCCGCGCCCGAAGTGTTTGGTGCAGGCGGTGGGCAAACAGGTTTTTATGGTTGTGCGGATTGCGCAGAATGCCGAGGAATTTCAGCCGCAATATCCGCCACAAGGTATCCGGTACTTTGACGGTATCGGCATTTGCCGTAGGTGTTTTCAGACGGCCTGCAGGTAAGGTGCGCAGATGATTGCAGGCCTCTTCGTAGCCGCTTTCATGACGGTTGAACCAGCTTTCCAGATTATATTGGTTGGCGGTGTCTTCGACAAAGGTCAGCGTATAGAGGTTTTTCGCCGCCAAGTTTCCGATGATGTTGACGCTTATCGCTTCGCTGCGGTTTTGTTCTTTGCCGAGGGCTTTTTCGCCAGTATGGAACATTGACAAGGGCAGGCGGTAAACGTTTTGGTTTTGCGGGCTGACCTGCGGATTATGCGCATGTTGCCGCTGCTCGGTTTGGGCGATAAAGTGGTGTTCCTTCGTCGGATTCGCGGTCAACAGGGCGTAAGGCTTTTCGCCACATTCGGGAAATTCGCAATCGCTGAGGATAAAGGCTTGTCGAGTCATAATGTCGGGAAAGGCCGTCTGAATATGTCGATTATAGTTTAAAAGTGGGAATTATACAGAATGACGGCGACGGGTTTGGTCTTTATACTCAAAAGGACGCAAAAAGGTCGTCTGAAAACGGATATAGCGAGGTTCGCTAAATCGTTTTCAGACGACCTTAAATCAACGGACTGTTCAACACTATCTATTCTTCTTTTTGGAAGACATGGTTGCGGTGATACTCGAAATATTTTTCGCTTTCAGGTTCGATTTTTAATTGCATATCGGGAAAAATCCCAAGCCGCTTTTGATTTCCCGGATCGATTTTCGGACTGATTTTTATCGTACCGTCGGTCTCAAACGTAATCAGTCCGCTATCGAATAATGCGTCAATATTGGGTGCGAGCATCAGACCATTGAAGGGATCTAACCTCTCTTCATTATTGCACTTGCTCCAAGGTTTAATATGGCTGGCAATGAGTAAAGACTGAACATCTAGACCTGTTAGCGGGCAGTTCAGATACAGTTCGAGTAGTTTTTTCCGGAATCTGCCTTGCCCTTGACGGGCTTTTATCAAAGTCTCAATTTCGGTTCGCTTTTCTGGATTGGTTTCGGATGCTAAACGTTTTTCGAGTTTGTATATATCAGATTTTAAGGATAAGGCAGAAGCTGCCTGAAAATTTTGTATTCCTGTGAGCTGTTCTACCGGTAACCCTTTATCCTTACAGGTTTTGCATGGATTTAGTCCTTTTTGGTATTCAATCCAGCTCCATTGTTCAAGTTCTTCAATGGAGTTTGAGCAAACTTTGAAATATTTTTCAGTTGTACTTTCTCCCGGTCTATCATTTAGGTGGTGACAATTAGCAAAATGTATTCTGGGATGACTCTTATGAATATTAGAAGGGTTTTTACGCCTATGTATATTTAATACAAATC
>NZ_JBQCXF010000232.1:0-4621 GCF_051956635.1 Neisseria sp. P0022.S010
CTTACAAAGCCGGTCTGTTAACAACCCGACTTTAGAAATTTTAAACGTCTGAAACAGCCTGTTTCAGACTTGTTCGCTGTAAAATCTCTCTCGCAAACAGGATCGATAAATGGAAAATTCATTAAAAGAAGCCGCCCTGCAGTTCCACGAATTCCCCGTGCCGGGCAAAATCTCCGTTACTCCAACCAAATCTCTGGCCACTTCTAAAGACTTGGCGTTGGCGTACTCTCCGGGCGTAGCCGCTCCTTGTATGGAAATCCATGCCGATCCTCAAACTGCCTACAAATACACTGCCAAAGGCAACTTGGTTGCCGTGATTTCCAACGGTACCGCAGTGTTGGGTTTAGGCAACATCGGCGCATTGGCCGGTAAACCTGTAATGGAAGGCAAAGGCGTATTGTTCAAAAAATTCGCCGGCGTTGATGTATTCGATATCGAAATCGATGAAAAAGACCCGCAAAAATTGGTAGACATCATCGCTTCTTTGGAACCGACTTTCGGCGGTATCAACCTCGAAGATATCAAAGCGCCTGAGTGCTTCTACATCGAACGCGAATTGCGCAAACGTTGCAAAATCCCTGTATTCCACGACGACCAACACGGTACTGCCATCATTACCGCTGCCGCTGTATTGAACGCTTTGCGTTATACCGGCCGCAAAATTGAAGAAGCGACGTTGGTGTGCTCCGGCGCAGGTGCCGCAGCGATTGCTTGCTTGAACCAATTGCTGGATTTGGGTCTGAAACGTGAAAACGTGACCGTCTGCGACTCCAAAGGCGTGATTTACAAAACCCGCGAAGACAAAGACGCGATGGATGAATCCAAACAATTCTACGCCATCGAAGACAACGGCCAACGCGTATTGGCTGATGCCGTTAAAGGTAAAGACATTTTCTTGGGTCTGTCCGGTGCAAACCTGCTGACTCCTGAAATGCTGAACACCATGAACGAGAAACCAATCGTGTTCGCTATGGCAAACCCAAATCCGGAAATTCTGCCTCCGTTGGCAAAAGAAACCCGTCCGGATGTGGTAATCGGTACCGGCCGCTCAGACTTCCCGAACCAAGTAAACAACGTATTGTGCTTCCCATTCATCTTCCGTGGCGCATTGGATGTCGGCGCGACCACCATTAACGAAGAAATGAAACGCGCTTGCGTATACGCTTTGGCTGACTTGGCAATGGAAGAGGTAACTGAAGAAGTGGTTGCCGCTTACGGTAAGAAATTTGAATTCGGCGCGGAATACCTGATTCCTACCCCATTCGACTCCCGCCTGTTGCCTCGCGTTGCTTCTGCGACTGCTAAAGCAGCTATGGAAAGCGGCGTGGCTACCCGTCCAATCGCCGACTTGGATGCGTACGCTGCTAAATTGGCTGAATGGAAACTGTAATTCAGTAAGTAGTGCTTGATTGAAAAGGCCGTCTGAAAGTTGTATTTCAGACGGCCTTTTTGTTTATTGGGTATTTTAGAAACGGCTTAATGCAGTAATCGGAATGAAGAATACGATAATCTGCTGATTCAAAATCGACGTGGGAATATGGATTGTTTTCTAAGATAGATTTCTTATTTTTGAGCGGCTTTGACTTTGAAGGGTTTGTACGGGATTGAATACAATATTTTTTCAGCTTTTTTAAACAACGTCAGGCCGTCTGAAATCGAGTTTTCAGACGGCCTGAGTTAATAAAACGGTTTATTTTTGCCAATAGGTTTTGACGTTGACGAACTCATACAACCCGAATTCTGATAGCTCGCGGCCATAGCCGGAAGCTTTGACGCCGCCAAAGGGGAGGCGCAGGTCGCTGCTGGTGTGGCGGTTGATAAAGACAGAGCCTGCTTGGATTCTTTCGGCGTATTGCCATGCGTTTGCCGTGTCGGCTGTATAGATGCAGGCGCCGAGGCCGAAAGGTGTGTCATTGGCAAGTGCGACGGCATGATCCGGATTGTCGGCACGTAAAATCATGGCAACCGGGCCGAAGACTTCTTCGTGCCAAACGCAGCAGTTTGGGTTGACTTGATCCAATACCGTGGCAGGGTAAAACCAGCTTTCTCCCTCAGGGATATAGCCGCCACTCAAACATTGCGCGCCATGTGCAACCGCATCTTGAACCTGTTCATGTACGGTTTGACGTAAATCTTGGCGGTGAAGCGGGGCAAGGGTGGTGTTCGGGTCTTTGGGATTGCCGGTTTGCAGTTTGGCGCACTCGGCAAGGAAGAGCGGGATAAACTGTTCGGCAATATCTTGGGTAACAATGATGCGTTTGGCGGCATTACAGGATTGTCCGGCATCGCGAAAGCGCGAATAGCAGGCATCGATGGCTGCGCGTTGCAGATCGGCATCGGGCAGGATGATAAACGGATTGCTGCCGCCCAGTTCAAGGACGGTTTTTTTTAGATTTTTGCCTGCATGGGCAGCCAGCAGGCGGCCGGTATGGGTCGAACCGGTAAATGCCATGGCATCGGTATCTTCAATGGCTTGAAGCGTGTCTTCATGGCTCAACCATGCGCCGATAAGCGGCAAACCTTTAGGGATAAGGCCGAAGAGGGTTTCGCTGACGCGGGCGACACTTGGCGCAGGTTTGACCGCGCAGGCATTGCCGGCACAGAGGGCAGGGATGGCAAATCGTAAAATCTGCCAAACAGGATAGTTCCACGGCATGACCGCCAAAACAACGCCCAAAGGCTCGAAGCGGACCTGGCTGAGGCTGGCTTGGGTGGCGATGGTTTTATGGGCAAGTAGTTCGGGGGCAAGGCGGACGTAGTAGCGGATAAGCTCGATGGATTTGCTGATTTCGGCACGGCATTCGTGCAGGCAGCGTCCGACTTCTTCGCAAACCATTTCGGCAAGGTGTTCTTGGTTTTGGGTAAGACTGTCGGCAAATTGCTGTAAGAGGGCGGTGCGCTCGGTAATGCTTGATTGGGCAAAGGTTTGCTGAAGGATTTGGAGGCGGTTTAATTCGTCGGTAAACTCGGCATAGCTTTGCGCCGGTCGGCGGTAAATGGTTTCTCCGGTGAAAACGTGGGTGCTGTGAAACATGGTTGGCTCCTTTGTTTTTATGTTTTTATGAGGCCGTCTGAAAATGTTTCAGACGGCCTTTTATTGTGATGATTGTACTTCAAGCGACCAGTTGGGGGAAAATGGATTTTAAGCCGGCAACAATAATCTCTACGGAAATGGCGGCCAGCATCATGCCCATGATGCGGTTGAGGATGGTCAGGCCGGTAGTGCCCAAGCGTTTGCTGATGCGTCCGGCCACGACCAGAATGAAATAGCAAATCAGGCTGACCAAAAAGCCGGAGATGATGATCAGGGCAATATCGCTGTAATTTTTGGCGGCAGAGGAATAAATGATGACAGTGGAGATACCACCGGGGCCGATGGTAATCGGAATGGCAATGGGTACGACGGCAATGGCTTTTTCATTGCGGCGGACTTGTTGCGCACTTTGATGTTCTTCTGAATGGGGATCAATTTTGGGTTTGGCCGGGTTGTCGTTGCCGTTCATTAAGGAGATGGCAATCAGCAAAACCAGAATCCCGCCGCCGACTTGGAAAGAACCGACGCTGATACCGAGTACTTTCAATAAGATACCGCCGCTCAGTGCAAAGACGATGATTACGATGAAAACGGCCAATGCGGCAGTACGCGCGATTCTGCGCTTTTCTTTGGTGCTGTGGTTTTGTGTCAGATCAAGATAAATCGAGAGCGCGCTGAAAGGATTAATCAGCACGAGAAATGCCACAAGCAGCTTGCCGATTTCTACACCCAGTTCCATATTATTCCTCGCTTTCAGTTAGGTCATCGTTATCCGCATTACGGCGGCGGTTTTTGTGTTCGTTGGCAATACCCATCAGCAGGGCGAGCATCACCATGATGGAAAGCGTAGCCGTGCCGCCGTAGCTGACCAAGGGGAGGGGAACACCGACGACGGGTAAAATGCCGCTGACCATGCCCATGTTTACAAAGGCGTAGCAGAAAAAAGTCATGGTCAAGGCGCCTGCCAGAGTACGGCTGTAAAGGGATTGCGCTTGCGCGGCAATCCACAATCCGCGTGCCAGAATGATAAGGTAAACCAGCAGCAACAGGATATTGCCAATCAGGCCGAACTCTTCGCCGAATACCGCGAAAATAAAGTCAGTCGTTGATTCGGGAATATAGTCCAAATGGGTTTGCGTACCGTTTAGCCAGCCTTTACCCCATACGCCGCCCGAGCCGATAGCAATCATGGATTGGATGATGTGGTAGCCTGCACCTAACGGATCTTTGGTTGGATCGAGCAGGGTGAGGACGCGGGTTTTTTGATAGTCGTGCATGCCGTAATTCCACAAAAGTGGCAGTGCGGCTACAAAGGCAATAATAGCGGCAAAAATAGCCTTCCAAGGCAATCCGGCAAAGAAGATGACAAAAATACCCGAAGCCATAATCAATGCTGCCGTACCGAGGTCGGGCTGCTTCAAAATCAGGGCGACAGGAACAAGAATCAGCACGAGGGCGACAATATAATGTATCCATTTCAGACGGCCTTCATAGCGTTGGAAATACCACGCGACAGTCATGGGAATACCGATTTTCATGATTTCGGAAGGTTGGATACGGGTAAAGCCGAGGCTCAGCCAACGGGTC
>NZ_JBQCXF010000233.1:0-4582 GCF_051956635.1 Neisseria sp. P0022.S010
AGCAGCCGCCGCAGACGGAAGCCATAGAGGAAGAGCCGTTGGATTCGGTAATTTCAGAAACCACGCGCATGGTGTAGCTGAAATCTTCAGGTTCTGGCAATACGGCCAACAACGCACGTTTAGCCAAGCGGCCGTGACCGATTTCACGACGTTTTGGCGCACCTACGCGACCCACTTCGCCGGTAGAATATGGAGGGAAGTTGTAGTGCAGCATGAAGCGGTCGGTGTATTCGCCGGACAGCGCATCAATGATTTGCTCGTCGCGTGAAGTACCCAAAGTGGCAACTGCCAAAGCTTGGGTTTCGCCACGGGTAAACAGTGCAGAACCGTGAGTGCGCGGCAATACGCCGGTTTGAATGTTCAACGGACGAACAGTGCGGGTATCGCGACCGTCGATACGCGGTTGGCCGTCCAAAATTTGGCTGCGGACAACATCGGCTTCCAAATGTTTGAAAATACCTTTGATTTCGTTGGCAGCCAGAGTGTCGGTTTCTTCGGTAATCAACGCTTCTTTTACAGCACTCCAAGCTTCGTCCAATTTGGCAGAACGCGCTTGTTTTTGACGGATTTTGAACGCTTCTTTAATGGTTTCGCCGGCAATTTCGCGTACTTTTGCAACCAATTCTTCATTGGTTTCAGGCGCTTTCCAATCCCATACTTCAGGGTTTACTTCATCGGCGAACTCGTTGATGGCGTTAATGGCCACTTGCATTTGATCGTGACCGTAAACAACCGCACCTAGCATCACTTCTTCAGACAAGATGTCGGCTTCGGATTCCACCATCAACACGGCTTTAGAAGTACCGGCAACAACCAAGTCTAATTGTGATTTAGCCAATTCGGCTTTAGTCGGGTTCAAAACGTACACGCCGTTTACATAACCCACGCGTGCCGCACCAATCGGACCGGCAAACGGTACGCCGCTCAACACCAGCGCGGCAGATGCACCCAACATTGCAGGAATGTCAGAATCGATTTCAGGGTCAACAGACACGACCATCGCTACGATTTGGATGTCGTGGTAGAAACCTTCAGGGAATAAAGGACGAATCGGACGGTCGATCAGACGGCTGGTCAGGATTTCTTTTTCGCTTTGTTTGCCTTCACGTTTGAAGAAACCGCCGGGGATTTTACCTGCTGCGTAAGTACGCTCGAGGTAATCGACAGTCAGAGGGAAGAAGTCTTGGCCTTCTTTCACTTCTTTGTTGGTGGTAACGGCAACCAAAACAACGGTGTCGCCCATGGATACTTTAACGGCAGCAGCGGCTTGGCGAGCGATCTCGCCGGTTTCCAAAGTAACGGTTTGATTACCGTATTGGAAGGTCTTAACGTGTTTATTGAACATTATTGTTCCTTTCAAAATACCGCACTGCTAAAACACTAATAATGCACACTAAAATCCGAATGTGCATAGTTAGGGTTTCAGACCGTGCGGCAGGTTATAAACAAGCTTTCAGACGGCCTTTAAAGGCACTGAAAACAACTCTCGATTATAAAGGCAACCATCCTTAAAATCCAGTATTGATACAATAAAAAGGCCGTCTGAAACATATCTCTTTCAGACGGCCTTCAAACTTAAAAATTAATCCTGAGTCAGCAAAGTCAATGCTTCCTGATATTTTTCGACTGTTTTCTGAATTACATCGGCAGGCACTTTAGGCGCAGGCGCTTTTTTGTTCCAACCGCTTTGCTCCAACCAGTCGCGGACAAATTGTTTGTCAAAAGACGGCGGATTGGTGCCGACTTTATATTGGTCGGCAGGCCAAAAACGGCTGGAGTCAGGCGTCAATACTTCGTCCATCAAAGTCAGTGTGCCTTCTTCATCCAAACCAAATTCAAACTTGGTATCGCAAATAATAATACCGCGAGATTTGGCATATTCGGCTGCTTCTGTATAAAGCTGAATCGCTTTGGCGCGTACTTCCGCCGCCAATTCTTTTCCGATAATGCGTTCGCATTCTTCAAAGCTAATGTTTTCATCATGATCGCCAACCTCAGCTTTGGTCGATGGCGTAAAAATCACTTCAGGCAGTTGTTGCGCTTCCTGCATACCTTCAGGTAGTTGAATACCGCAGACAGAGCCTGTCTTTTGATAATCTTTCCAACCGCTGCCTGCCAGATAACCGCGCACAATAGCCTCCACTTTCACCGGAGTGAGTTTTTTAGCCACGACGGCGCGTTTTTCTAAAACTTTGGCTTCGTTTTCAGGCAAAACATCGTAAACGGTATGGCCGGTAAAGTGGTTAGGCATAATATGAGCCAGTTTTTTAAACCAAAAATTGGAAATCTGCGTCAGAATCTCCCCTTTACCCGGAATCGGGTCATCCAAAATCACATCGAATGCAGACAGTCGGTCGGAAGCAACCATCAACATTCGTTTATCGTCAATTTCATACAAATCGCGTACTTTGCCGGAGTAGATTTTTTTCAAGCTGATTTCAGACATTTCGGGTATCTCTTAGATAGACAGAAGAATGCGATATTTTAGCCCAATTTGGAATTTTTCGTCAGATTGTTTACAAAATAAAGGCCGTCTGAAACCTTATATTTTGGTTTCAGACGGCCTTAACCGTTGATTTCAGAGAAGAACCCTGAAAATTACCATCCAGAAACTTGAGTCTGTTCTTGGATGTGGTTCACAGCAGACAGAGAGTAGTAGTCACCGTGGCCGGTTACTTGGTAAGTGCTACCGTCAGCAAATTTGAAGTTTTCAACTTTGTGATTGTTACCGGTGAACCAGTCGTCGATGGTGATGCTGTCAGAACCGACAGAAACAGTCAGGTTAGCACCTGATTTGCTCAGCAATACGTCGGAAGCTGCAATGCCTTTACCGAACAACAGGGTGTCATTACCGCTTTCCTCACGGATAGTGTCGTGACCGTAACCTTTGTCGAAGAAGTAAGTGTCGTTACCGGTACCGCCGATCAGGATGTCGTTGCCGACACCGCCGTCGAGGTAGTCGTTACCGTCTTTACCAACCAGGCAGTCATCGCCGGCCAAACCGTACAGATGGTTGTTGCCGCCGTTACCTTCGATGTTGTTGTTCAAAGAGTTACCGGTACCGTTCAGGTTTTGCATACCTTGCAAAAACAGGTTTTCAACGTTATCGGTCAAGGTGTAGTCGATAACGGTACGAACAGTATCGATACCGCCGTTCAGATTACCGTACTCGATAACTTGGTCGTCGGCATCGTCAACGAAATAAACGTCGTTACCGTCGCCACCGCGCATGATGTCAGCACCGGAACCACCGTTCAGGTAGTCGTTACCGTCACCACCTTGCAGGTAGTCTTTACCTTCTTCACCGTACAGAGAGTCACCGTCGGCATCACCGTAAATGGTGTCATTACCTGCACCGGCGTAGATTACGTCTGCGCCGTTGCCACCGTAGATGATGTCTTCGCCAGCAGTACCATAAATGGTATCTTTAACATCAGTACCGCGGATAACGTTGGGTCGGATGACATTACCTGGGTTTTTGTCTTCGTGACCGTATGAGTTGTCTTGGTTATGGTCGTCAGCACAGTCTTTGCAGTCTGGCTTAGGTTTTGGCTCTGGCTTAGGCTCAGGTTTTGGTTGTGGTTTTGGTTGTGGTTGTGGTTGTGGTTGTGGCACAGGTTTTTGTGGCACAGGTTTTTGTGGCACAGGTTTTTGTGGTTGCGGTTCTGGTTGTGGCTCAGGTTTTAGTTGAGGTGGTTTACGCTGAGGTTTTGGTTGTGGTTTTGGATATCGGAGCCGATTGCTCGAGTTGGTGTGCCAAGGGTGGTAAGGTGAACCAGGTACCACATGAACTACTGGCGGCACTCTGCCAATTCTAGCGGTGCTGCCGGTAGAACCAGAAGATTTTGATGAACCGCAGAAGTGAGCTGGGTCGGACTGCCCTGGAATAGAAGAGCAGTAAGGCTTACCTGGGGTCCAGATAGGCTTACTAGCCTGGGGTCCACGATGCCCGCTGTAAGATCTTGCCATAATAATTACTCCCAAAATGGTTAATAAAGATATCGAGCTAGAGGAACGAGCAAATCCGCCCTTGCTCAAATATTATTTTAGTTATATTTTTCAAGATATTTACTGAAAAATATCAAACGGTAGAATTTTCCGACAAAAGGACGGAGTTTTGCCTGTTTTTAAATTCCATTATCCTAGCAACAATAAAAACATCAACATTGATTCACACTCTCTCAAACAGCATAGATCCTTTATCTATCTTGTTGAAAGCTGAACTTTAACTATAGTTATAGTAAGCAAACATAATACCAATAAGTGGTTATTATTGTGGATAGATGATATCGATAATTTGCCCAAATACAGCCGCATCCGCATTTTGTTCTACGTCAATAATGTGAATTTGTCGTATTTACACTATAATGACACGAATACCTATTTAACAGCTATCAGAGGAGATACTCAACCATGCGTACTTTATTGACCGGAGCCAAAGGCCAGCTTGCCCGCTGTCTGCGCGACCGCCTGCCCGAAGATTGGGAACTGATTGCTACCGACTCTACTTCGCTGGACATTACCGATACCGAAGCCGTGCATCACATGATCAAAAACTTCCAACCAGATGCCATCGTTAATG
>NZ_JBQCXF010000234.1:0-4571 GCF_051956635.1 Neisseria sp. P0022.S010
GCGATATTCTGGAAACATTTTGTTTTCCTCTCTTGTTAATTAAATAAAAAAGTACTGCCGGTCAAAAACTAGGACGAATCAATCTTTAGCTTCATTATAACAAACACGGGCGTTTTATCCAGTCTTTTTTAAGTCGAAACTGTTTTACATCAAAATTAATAATATCAACATAAGTTAGCGCCAAAATAGAAAGAAACGGCTTTATAGACGGCTTACCGACTTGGGCATACAATCGGGCTTATGCGTTTACACAATGGCCGAACCACCCTATTCCGTCATATCAACGGCATGGACGGACAATTTATCCTGCTTGAAAACCATCCTTCATGGATGCCGGTCAATGATGCCGATTTCAACCATGCTGCCCCCCTGCCCGACGGTTTGGCCGTGCACGAAGAATCATTTTATCCATTTGAAAAAATAAATGCTGCAGAATCGGCAGACAATATCAAAATCTTCAGTGAAGAAGCCCTACGGCTGGAGAAAGAACGCTTAAATGCGGTAGCCTTGGTAGAACTGGCAAAAAATCTTAAAGCCGCCCAAGCAGAAGCCGATTTAGCCGCGCTTCTGGAAAAAATGGATTTTCATTTAAAACAAGATGATATTTTCAAATAAACCCTTCAATCTCAGTCCGTCTGAAACCAAGCACCCGACACAATTGTTGACAATGCAAGAAAAATAGTTCATCTTGAACCAATTCGCAGCACTCCATCCCATATTTTCAGCCCATCACAAAGGAATCGAGAACATGTTTTCAAAAAGCGTTACCCTCGCACAATATGACCCCGATTTGGCAGCAGCCATCGCCCAAGAAGACAAGCGCCAGCAAGACCACGTCGAGCTGATCGCCTCTGAAAACTACGTCAGCTGTGCCGTTATG
Source organism: Neisseria sp. P0022.S010 (assembly GCF_051956635.1). Taxonomy (NCBI): domain Bacteria; kingdom Pseudomonadati; phylum Pseudomonadota; class Betaproteobacteria; order Neisseriales; family Neisseriaceae; genus Neisseria; species Neisseria sp. P0022.S010. The sequence continues at coordinate 881 of NZ_JBQCXF010000234.1, forward strand.
GAAGCCCAAGGTTCGCAATTGACCAACAAATACGCTGAAGGCTATCCTGGCAAACGCTACTACGGTGGCTGCGAATACGTTGATATTGTCGAACAATTGGCGATTGACCGCGCTAAAGAATTGTTTGGCGCAGAATATGTCAACGTCCAACCACACTCCGGCTCGCAAGCCAACCAAGCCGTATATGCTTCAGTTTTGAAACCGGGCGACACCATTTTGGGCATGTCTCTGGCACACGGCGGCCACTTGACCCACGGCGCAAGCGTCAATATTTCCGGCAAACTCTACAACGCCATTACATATGGTTTGGATGAAAACGAAGTTCTCGATTATGCCGAAGTAGAACGCTTGGCTCTTGAACACAAACCCAAAATGATTGTGGCCGGCGCATCTGCCTACGCGTTGCAAATCGACTGGGCAAAATTCCGCGAAATCGCCGATAAAGTCGGTGCATACCTCTTTGTCGACATGGCGCACTATGCCGGTCTGATTGCCGGCGGCGAATATCCTAACCCAGTGCCATTCTGCGACTTCGTGACCACCACCACCCACAAAACCCTACGCGGCCCTCGTGGCGGTGTGATTTTGTGCCGTGACAATACCCACGAAAAAGCGCTGAACTCTTCCATCTTCCCAAGCCTGCAAGGCGGCCCGTTGATGCACGTTATCGCTGCCAAAGCCGTAGCATTTAAAGAAGCGTTGCAGCCTGAGTTCAAACAATACGCAAAACAAGTGAAAATCAATGCTGCCGCCATGGCGGAAGAGTTGGTTAAACGCGGTTTGCGCATCGTTTCCGGCCGTACTGAAAGCCACGTTTTCCTCGTTGACCTGCAACCGATGAAAATCACCGGCAAAGCCGCCGAAGCCGCTTTGGGCAAAGCTCATATCACCGTCAACAAAAACGCCATCCCGAATGATCCGGAAAAACCATTCGTTACCTCCGGCATCCGCATCGGCTCCGCCGCCATGACCACACGCGGCTTTAACGAAGCCGACGCGCGCGTATTGGCGAACTTGGTTGCCGACGTATTGGCCAACCCTGAGGACGAAGCCAACCTCACCAAAGTCCGCGAACAAGTGACTGCTTTGTGCGATAAATATCCGGTTTACGGCGCATAAGCATTTCTGACTTGGATAAAATAACAGGCCGTCTGAAACTTCAGACGGCCTTTTTTTATTGCAACTTTCTTTTAAATTTCAAAACTGTTTGTTTCGCTGACTTTGCGTATCATGCCTGCCGCGACAGTATGGTTGGTGGCTTCGTCAATCAAAATAAACGCGCCTTGTGCATGGTTGTCTTCGTATGCAGCAGCAGCGAGCGGCTGTTGGGTTTTGAAGCTGACGCTGCCGATGTCGTTGAGCTTGAGCGTTTCGGCGGATTCGACGCGGCTGAGGGTGTTCACGTCCCAAACATAGGCAATTTCACTGATTTTTACGGGTATGGTTTGGGTCGTGTGTTTCAGCAAATATTTGCGGCGCAGATTGAGCGGAATATCGTCAAACCAGCAAAGTGCAGCTTGAAATTGTTGCTCGGGAACAATGGCGCTGTCGGCTGAAACAATGCTGTTGCCGCGTGAAATATCAATATCGGTATCCAAAACGACAGTCAACACTTCCCCTGCCTCGGCAGATTCAGTTTTACCGTTGGCATTGTAGATTTCGGCAACTTTGGCAACATGGCCGCTGGGCAGGACTTTAACTTCATCGCCCACTTTCAGACGGCCTGCTTCCAATCTGCCTTGATAGCCGCGGAAGTCGTCACTGCTGCTGCCGTCTTGGCGCGCCACGCGTTGTACGGGAAAGTGCGCGGCTTGGTCGGCGGCATTTTGACGGTTGACAGGCAGGCTTTCAAGCAAAGGCAAAAGCGGCAAACCTTGATACCACGGAGTTTGGCTGCTGGCATTGACGATATTGTCGCCTTTTAAGGCGCTGATGGGCAGGAAGTGGATTTGTGCTTTGAGGCCGATTTGTTCCGCCAGTTTGCGGTAGGCTTCGGTAATGGCTTGATATTTGACTTCGTCAAAGTCGAGCAGGTCGAGTTTGTTGACGGCGACGATGATGTTGGGGCAGCCCAAGAGTTTCAGAATCGCACTGTGGCGTTTGGTCTGCGGCAGAAGGACAGGTTCGTTGCCTGAAAAATCGACGCGTGTAGCATCAACCAAAACAATAGCAGCATCGGCAGTCGATGCGCCGGTAACCATATTACGCGTGTATTGCTCATGTCCCGGCGTATCGGCAATGATGAATTTGCGTTTGGGCGTGGCGAAATAACGGTAGGCCACGTCAATGGTAATGCCTTGTTCGCGCTCGGCGGCAAGGCCGTCTGTCAGGCTGGCGAAGTCGGGCGTTTCGCCGTTTTCAGCAGCGCGGTTGAGCTTGTCAAGCTGGTCGGTCAGTAAGGTTTTGCTGTCGTAGAGCAGGCGGCCGATGAGGGTGGATTTGCCGTCATCGACACTGCCGGCGGTAATGAAGCGTAAAAGCGGAGCGGAAGCTGCAGTCATGATTCTTTCCCATTTCTCGTGATTTCTCAAACTGACTGCTACTTTAAACAGGCCGTCTGAAAATGGGAAAGAATGTTTGGTTGTTAAAAAAGCTGTTTTCGTTATATCGCGAAGCTATGGGATATTGCCTCACGCCATCTGTTTTCTCCGGGTCGCCAACCAACATACAATCGACCCTAAGCACACCATTCCCGCCCCCTGCCAAAACGTCATGGACAAAGGCGCGCTAATCAAAAATGATGACACTACCGCAGACAATACCGGAATGAAATAAGATGCGCCTGCCAATACGGTCAGGTTGCCGCGTGAAATACCGATATTCCACACTGCATAGCCCAAACCCATGCAAGCTGCAGCGGCAACGGCATAGCCGAGCGATACGGAATCAAAACTCAACGTATCCGCGCCGCTGAGAAAATACTCTATCCACAATAGTATCGACACCAGTGCAAAGAAGAAGCCGACGCTGCTGCCTTCTGCTTTCACGCGCGCCGTCAGCGTACAATATGCCGCCCAAAACACCGCATCCGCAAATGCCATGATGTAGCCGCCGGGATTGGTGCGGACATTGTGGTAGATGCCGGAAATCGACAAGCCGACATCGCCGCCCAATACAGTGGCAATCCCTAAAAACGACAGCACAAAGCCGATGACTATCCACCATTTTGACGGCTGTTTGTTGAAATATACCGCTCCGACGATGGTAAACGTCGGCCACAAATAATTGACCATGCCGATTTCCACCGCCTGTCTCGCGTTTTGCGCGAAACCGACCGACAGCGACAAACACAGTTCGCAGCCGACAAAAAACACACTCGCCCAAAACAGATAGCTGCGGTTGTAATTGCGCAAATGCGGCCGGCCGAAAATCAGCCAAATCAATACGGTGGACAGGGTGTACATCATTGCCGCGCCGCCCACTGCCCCCATATGCAGGCTCAAAGAGCGTATCAGAGAAATGACAAAGCTCCACAAAGCAACGGCAAGCAGCCCGATGGCAGTGGCTTGTTTGGATGAAATATTTTGAGATAAGAAATGAATCATGGCGTATGTGTTGAAGATGTTATTAGGTTTATCGTAGTTTGAATATATCGTTTCTACATTAATTATTTTAACGGTTTCAAGGCCGTCTGAAAATGATTGTTTCAGACGGCCTTCTATTTGCAATTAGTCCTAAACATGACTATAAT
>NZ_JBQCXF010000235.1:0-4541 GCF_051956635.1 Neisseria sp. P0022.S010
GTACTGCTGCCGAAGGCGTATTGGCTTACGCGATCAACGGCAATGTCGGCGCATTGGTTGAAGTAAACTGCGAAACCGACTTCGTTGCTAAAGACGCCGGCTTCGTAGAATTTGCCAACTTCGTTGCGAAAACTGCTGCCGAGAAAAAACCGGCTACCGTTGAAGAACTGAGCGAACTGGTCGAAGCAGAACGTAAAGCCATTATCGCTAAATTGGGCGAAAACATGTCTGTTCGCCGCTTCCAAGTGATCGACACTGCCAACCAACTGGTTGCCTACATCCACGGTGCTTTGGCTACCGAAGGCGTATTGGTTGAGTACAAAGGCTCTGAAGACGTAGCACGCAAAATCGGTATGCACATCGTTGCCGCCAAACCTCAATGCGTATCCGAAGCCGAAGTAGATGCCGAAACCATCGAAAAAGAACGCCACATCTACACCGAGCAAGCCATTGCTTCCGGCAAACCTGCCGAAATCGCCGCTAAAATGGTTGAAGGCCGTATCCGTAAATTCTTGGCTGAAATCACTCTGAACGGCCAAGCATTCGTGATGAACCCTGACCAAACTGTTGCCCAATTCGCTAAAGAAAACGGCACTGAAGTGATCAGCTTCGTACGCTACAAAGTAGGCGACGGTATCGAGAAAGCCGTTGTTGACTACGCGGCCGAAGTTGCTGCCGCTGCTAAAGTGTAAGGCACTTATGAAAAAGAAAGCACCTAGATTCCAAACGAATCAGGGTGCTTTTTTTTGAGAAAACCGTTTACGGTACCTAATTTAAGACGGCCGAATATTCAGGCCGTCTGAAAACCAAAACAATAATAAACCGACACACCCTATCATTAATATTCCGACCGTTTGAAAATTCAGACGGCCCGGCCCCCGACCGACGACATTCAAGAAAGTAAGGTATCCCATGACACAGCAAATCAAATACAAACGCGTATTACTGAAACTCTCCGGCGAATCCCTGATGGGCTCTGATCCATTCGGCATCAATCACGATACCATCGTTCAAACTGTCGGCGAAATTGCCGAAATCGTGAGAATGGGCGTGCAAGTCGGTATCGTTGTCGGCGGCGGTAACATTTTCCGCGGCGTATCTGCACAAGCAGGCAGCATGGACCGCGCCACTGCCGACTACATGGGCATGATGGCGACCGTCATGAACGCCTTGGCGCTCAAAGACGCATTTGAAACTTTGGGCATCAAAGCGCGCGTACAATCCGCACTGTCTATGCAGCAAATCGCTGAAACTTACGCCCGCCCTAAAGCCATTCAATATTTGGAAGAAGGCAAAGTCGTGATTTTCGCCGCCGGTACCGGTAATCCGTTCTTCACGACCGACACTGCCGCCGCATTGCGCGGTGCGGAAATGAACTGCGACGTGATGCTCAAAGCCACCAATGTCGACGGCGTGTACACCGCAGACCCGAAAAAAGATCCATCAGCAACACGCTACGAAACCATTACTTTTGACGAAGCCTTGTTGAAAAACCTCAAAGTGATGGATGCCACCGCCTTCGCCCTCTGCCGAGAACGCAAGCTCAATATCGTGGTATTCGGCATTGCCAAAGAAGGCTCGCTCAAACGCGTGGTAACCGGTGAAAACGAAGGTACGCTGGTTCACTGCTAATCATTGAAAGGCCGTCTGAAACAGCCGAACGGGATACATTCGGCTTTCAGACGGCCTTTTATTTTCAGTCGGTTGCGTAGGCATTGGCTCATGGTTTGAAAAGGTTGAGAACTTGCTTGACCATAATGCCCAACCGACAATTCGATAGTAAAAGGATACCCCATGAATATCACCGTCTTGGCTGTCGGCACGAAAATGCCGCGTTGGGTCGATGAGGCCGTCGGCGAGTACGCCAAACGCTTCGGGCGCGATGTCAATTATGCGCTGAAAGAAATCAAGCCGGAAAAACGCGGCGCGGGTGTGAATGCGGCTCAGGGCATGGCGACTGAAGAAAAACGCCTGCTGGAAGCCATACCGCAGGGCGCGTTTTTGGTGGTATTGGACGAGCGCGGCAAAGCGCCGACTTCGGTCGAATTGGCGCAACATTTGAAAAGCTGGCAGCAAAACGGCGAACACGTCTGCTTTATTATCGGCGGCGCAGACGGCATGACCGACCGTTTGAAACAGCAGGCAAACATGATGATGCGCCTTTCCAGCCTGACCCTGCCGCACGGCATGGTGCGCGTTTTACTGACCGAGCAGCTTTATCGCGCCGTTTCGATTTTGAACAACCATCCTTATCATCGGGAATAATCCGCTTTGATTGCCGGGATAAGACGGCAATGCCGCCTTGTCGGTTTGAAAGGGAATAGGGCAAGTCGGTTTAAAGCGGGGCGAACCCGTTTTTCAGACGGCCTGATTTTTCCGCATGAATCCTTTATAATCGTTTCTTTGATAAATCAACATCTTTCGGGAGAACCCAAATGTCCGATTTCCGTCAAGACTTCCTCAAATTCGCTTTGGCACAAAACGTGTTGAAATTCGGCGAATTTACGACCAAGGCCGGCCGTCAGTCGCCTTATTTTTTCAATGCCGGTTTGTTCAATGACGGCGCATCGACTTTGCAGCTGGCGAAGTTTTATGCCGAAGCCATTATTGCCAGCGGCGTGAAGTTCGATATGCTGTTCGGCCCAGCCTATAAAGGCATTATTTTGGCGGCGGCAACAGCGATGATGTTGGCGGAAAAAGGCGTAAACGTACCGTTTGCCTACAACCGCAAAGAAGCCAAAGACCACGGCGAGGGCGGTGTGTTGGTGGGTGCGCCTTTGAAAGGCCGCGTGCTGATTATCGATGATGTGATTTCCGCCGGTACATCCGTGCGCGAATCGGTCAAACTGATTGAGGCCGAAGGCGCAACGCCTGCCGCAGTGGCCATTGCGCTCGACCGTATGGAAAAAGGTACGGGCGAATTGTCGGCGGTGCAGGAAGTGGAAAAACAATACGGCCTGCCGGTGGTTTCGATTGCCAACTTGAACGACTTGTTCACGCTCTTGCAAAACAATGCCGAATTTGGCGGCTTCTTCGAGCCGGTCAAAGCCTATCGCGAACGTTACGGCGCGGTTTAAACCATAACATCATGCTCAGGTCGTCTGAAACGTTTTTCAGACGGCCTGAAACATTGGCTAAAATATATTTTTGATTCAATACACTTACGGAAAATACTCATGCCTGCTTGTTCTTGTCCTCATTGTAAAACGCCGCATTGGGTGAAAGATGCCCAGTTGAACGTGGCGCAGGGTTTCGTGGTCTGCACGCGTTGTTCGGGGATGTTTAAGGCCAAGGATTATCTGTCGGGCAACCTGCCGGCCGATCCTGCCCATCTGCCTGTAGCGGTAACGGATGTGCGCCTCGTGCATAACATCGGCGCGCAAATCCTCAAGCATTCCAAACTTTCCCGTAAAGAAATTTCCGATTTGCTCAACAGCGCGCTTAAGGAAGAGCCTAAGGCGGAAGAGCAGGCGGCGGTCAAAACGCGCAAGGACGGTTTCAACTGGACGTTGGCATCGCTGATTGCGCTGACGGTTTTGATTATGCAACTCTTTTATCTTGCCCTGCTATGAGTGCCATCGCCCATTTTGTTGCCAGCTTTCGCGAAGCCGCGCCCTATATTCAATATTTGCGCGGCAAAACCATGGTGGTCGGCGTGACCGACAGCCTGTTGGAAGGCGAAACCTTGATTCGTTTGGCCGCAGATTTGAATCTGTTGGCCAGCTTGGGCTTGCGTTTGGTCTTGGTGCACGGTTTGCGGCATTTGCTCGACAAATTGGCTTCGGGTCGGAATTTTGTTCCGAAATACAGCGGCAGCCGACGGATTACCGATGAAGCGACCCTGATGGAAGTGAAGCAGGTGGCGGGGATTATCCGCAGCGATGTCGAAGCAGCTTTGTTCAGCAGCGTATCTGCGCAGCAACGGAGCAAGCCGCCGGTTATTGCGTGTGGCAACTTTATTACCGCCCGTCCGTTGGGTGTTATCGACGGCGTGGACATGGGCTATACCGGTACCGTCCGCAAAATCGACGCGGAAGAAATCCGTTTGCGTTTAGATGGCGGCGCGGTGGTGCTTATCAGTCCTTTGGGACATTCGTACAGCGGCAAAACCTTTAATCTGAGTATGTGTGAAACCGCGCAGGAAGTGGCCATGGCTTTGCAGGCGGAGAAGCTGGTTTTTTTGACCGAAGAAGCCGGTATCCGCCGTGCCGATGGTTCGTTGGCCAATACGTTGTCTGTCGGCGAAGTGCAGGAATTGGTGCGCGGCAATCCCGATGCGCCGGTTGATTTGCTCCATGCGGCAGTGTGCGCACTGGAAAACGGCGTATCGCGGGTGCAGATTCTCAACGGCCGCGAGGACGGCAGCCTGCTGCGCGAGCTGTTTACCCGCGAGGGCAGCGGTACCTCTATTGCCCGTGAGCCGTTTGTTTCCATCCGTCAGGCACGCAGCGACGACATTCCGCACATCATCGCCTTAATCCGTCCGTTGGCGGAACAAGGCATCTTGTTACACCGCAGCCGCGAGTATTTGGAAAACCATA
>NZ_JBQCXF010000236.1:0-4538 GCF_051956635.1 Neisseria sp. P0022.S010
CACGCGCCCAAGCACCCGAAACCCAACGCCCCAAAACCCTGATCAGCCTGCAAAACCAGTTCCGCCGCGTCTTGCAGGAACTCATGCCGCTGGCGCTGGCCAAAGGTCAAGACATCGGCGTCGCCGTTGAAAACGACTGCCAAATCCACGCCGACGACACCGAAATCTACACCCTCATCAAAACCTTTACCGACAACGCCATCCGCTATACTCCCAAAGGCGGCCGCATCGATTTGGGTTTTGACGAAACCACCGAATACCTCAATATCTGGGTAGAAGACGACGGCCCCGGCATTTCCCCAAGCGAGCGCCAACGCGTTATCGACCCCTTCTACCGCATTCTCGGCACCGAACAACAAGGCACCGGCCTGGGGCTTTCCATCGCAAACACCATTGTCAAACGCCATCAAGGCCGTCTGAAACTGGCCGACAGCCGACGCTTTGACAGCGGCTTGTTGATTATTGCCGAGTTGGATAAAAAGACACTTTAAATAATCGACCCGCCCAAATTGGTCTATCTAGCTTTAATCCGACAAATGCAAACGTTTTAAAACCAAAGGCCGTCTGAAAATGACTTTCAGACGGCCTTTTTATATTTTAAAGCAAACTTAATTCATTCCTCACAAATACGGCTGCAAGGTTTGACGGAGGATTTCCATATCGGTAATTTCGGTAATATTGGCTTTACCCAAGTATTCCAAACCGACAAAACGCATGATGCCGCTGCTGACTTTTTTGTCGTGGCTCATGTGTTCAATCCATTTTTCAAAGGAGAAAACAGGCGGCGCAGACGGAAGGGAGGCGGCTTCCATTAAAGCGGCAATGCGGTCGGTATCGGTTTGTTGGGTTTTGCCCAAAATTTGCGACAAACGGGAAGCAAGGACGCAACCGGCGGCAACGGCTTCGCCGTGCAGCCATACGCCGTAGCCCATTTCCGCTTCAATGGCATGACCGAAAGTGTGGCCGAGATTAAGCCATGCACGGATGCCCTGCTCGGTTTCGTCTTGGGCAACAATATCGGCCTTCATTTTGCAGCAATGGTAAACAGCTTCTGCCATTTTTTCTTGGTGTTGCACCATCAGGTCGGCCATATTTTCTTCCAACCAAGCAAAAAATTCGGCATCGCCCAATGCGCCGTATTTGATGACTTCCGCCATGCCTGCGGAAAGTTCGCGTTGCGGCAATGTTTGCAGGGCGGTCAAATCGGCCAGCACGGCTTGAGGCTGGTAGAACGCGCCGATCATGTTTTTACCGAGCGGATGGTTGATGGCGGTTTTACCGCCGACCGAGGAATCGACCTGACTGAGCAATGTGGTTGGCACTTGGATAAAAGGTGCGCCACGCTGATAAGTCGCCGCGGCAAAGCCGACCATATCGCCTATCACACCGCCGCCCAAAGCGATTAAAGTGGTTTTGCGCTCGGCACGGTTTTGCATCAAGCCATCGTAAATCAGGTTAAGCGTCTGCCAGTTTTTATACTCTTCGCCATCGGGAAGGATGATGCTGAAATGCGGCACACCCAGTCTGTCTAAGGCCGTCTGAAGCTGTTTGAGATAAAGCGGCGCAACGGTTTCGTTGGTAATGATGGCCGCTTTTTTGCCTAAATAGGGCTGAAGCAGCGTATCGGCCTGCTCAATCAGTTTATACCCGATAAAGATGGGGTATTGATGGGACGGGGTTTGGACAGTCAGGGTGCGCATGGGGTTCCTTTGCAAAGCGTGTTTATTCGCCTAAAGCCTGTATCAGGCGTTTGAGCGTTTTGTGACAGCTGTCGGATTCGATGACGAGATGTGCGGTTTGACGGTACAGCGTATCGCGTTGGTCATACAGCTCTTGCAGTTTGGCCAAAGGGTTGGCAACTTGCAACAGCGGCCGGTTGCTGTCGTAACGGGTACGCTCCAGCAAGGTTTCAGGGCTGGCATGTAGATAAACAACCGTGCCGTTTTGGCGCAAAATCTGTCTGTTTTCACTGCGTAATACGGAACCGCCACCGGTCGATAAAACGATGTTGCGCCGGGAAGCGAGCTTCTTCAGCATATTGGTTTCACGGTTGCGGAAGCCTTCCTCCCCTTCCATCTCAAAAATGGTCGGAATGGTTACACCCGAAGAAGTGCAGATTTCGTAGTCGCTGTCGTAAAACGGGCATTCAAACATCTGGGCAAGCTGCTTGCCCAAAGTGGTTTTGCCCGCGCCCATCAGCCCGATTAAGATTAAATTGCCGTTGATTTTTTCCATGTGGGTCATTTTATACGATATGGTGGTTTCGTGGAAAAGTTCGTCGTTTTTCAGATGGCCTTTTCATCTCAGGCCGTCTGAAAACCAAAACAGGCATACCTTTTCAGATATGCCTGTTTGTCATTTTAAAAATCAGTAACGCAGATTATTACCCACATTATCCATAATGCGCGGCGTGATGAAGATCAACAGCTCACGGCGGTTTTCACGTTTGCCGCGTGATTTGAACAGATTGCCGACAACGGGAATATCGCCCAAAACAGGTACTTTGTTCACCGCATTGGTGCTTTCTTCCTCGTAAATACCGCCGACAATCAGCGTGCCGCCATCTTCAACCATGGCTTGGGTATTCAAGTGTTTGGTGTTGATACACTTGGTCATCAGAGAATCTACGGTACAGTCGATCGGGGTATCGCGATTAATCTTCACAGTCATGATAATTTGACCGTCAGGCGTAATGTTCGGCGTTACGGTCAAGCCCAAAACGGCTTTCTTGAAGGTAATCGAAGTCGCACCGCTGGAAGAAGCCTCTTGGTAAGGAATTTCCGTACCGGATTCAATTTTGGCTTCTTTACGGTCTTGTGTCAGCACGCGCGGATTGGAAATGGTTTTGCTCTTACCTTGTTCTTCAGACGCGCTGATTTCCAAGCCCAATGCGCCGGACGAGAACGCACGCACCAGCGCAATGCTGTTGACTGCGGCTGCGGTCGGCAGACTGACATTCGGATCCAAAGTCCATTTGCGGTAGCCTACGTCGCCACGGTTAAACGAGGCATTGGTATTGTAGTTGGTTTGTGCATTGCTCCAGTTGCTGCCCCATGCCGTACGGCCGATCGCACCACCGGAACCGAATTTAACGCCCAAGTTGCGGAAGAAGGTATCTTCAGCTTCCACAATACGCGCTTCCACCATCACTTGACGGGTTGGAACGTCCAATTCATCAATCAGTTTGCGGAATTTCTCAATCACGCCGCGGTTGTCGGTCACAATCAGTGTATTGGTGGCCGGATCGATTAAGGCGCTGCCTCGGTTGCTCAACAGAGTGTTGCGGGTGTTGGAATTATTGCTGTCGTATTCTTCCAAACGCAGAATTTTGCGGAATTCTTCCACGTTTTTGTATTTCAACTGGAAGGTTTGAGAATACAGCGGACCCAATTCGGCAATCTCTTTTTCAGCCTGCAAGAAGGCTTTGTCTTTTGCCAACAATTCATCGCGAGGTGCGATATTGATAATGTTGCCTTGACGGCGCATATCCAAATTGCGCGCCTGCATAACCAAGTCTAAAGCCTGATCCCAAGGTACATCTTTCAGGGACAAAGTCATAGTGCCTTTGACGGTATCGCTGGCAACAATATTCATGCCGGATTCTTTTGCCAAAATCTGCAAGATGGTACGAACTTCTACATCTTGGAAATCCAAAGAAATTTTACGGCCTTTGAACGATTTGTTCGCATTGTGGTTTAAGCCGCCGGATTCGGTATTGGCGGCTTTAGGCGATACTTCAAATACAAAGCGTCCGGAAGAAGCTTTGGTATTGATGTCCCAATTCGCATTATTGTTGCGGATAATAAGCTGGGTAGAATTGCCGATACGTTTGAGCGTAACGTTTTGTACAGGTGTATTAAAGTCAGCCACATCCAAACTGCGTTGCGCTTGTGTCGGCAAAGTATGGTTTTTCAATGTCACAACCACGCGGTCGCGCTGCTGTTTAATATCCGGCTGTCCGCTGAAACCAGGGGCGGACAATTCAATAATGCCGGAATTGCGTGCGCCTTTGCGGAAATCGATATTGGCTGCTGAAACGGCTTGATAAGTCTGAGCAGCGCGCGCGGTAGACGGCGTAGCCGCACGTTCATTTGCAACGGCCGCATTGGTTTGATCAGTAGATTCGTTTACAAATACCCAAACTTCGTTGCCGCGAATCTCAGTATTGTATTGGCTGATTTTGTTCAAACCCAAAACCACGCGTGCACGGTCATTGTTTTGCGCCGCAGTAATTTGATTCAGCAATGGGTCGGCATATTCCAAAACAGGCTGAGGCAAACGGATATTGGTGTTGGCAAAATCCAATGCGATACGCGCCGGCGTAGATGTTACAAAACCATGAGGTGTGGTGACATCTTTGTCGAAACGGATTTTGATGATTTTTTGGTTGTCAGGCAAAGTAGAAACGTTAATATCGGTAATATTGCCTGCAAAGGCCGTCTGAACAGCGAGGGCAACGCTGAAGCCGGCAAATAATTTTGTCATGTGCTTGGTTTTCATAATCGAGTGAGACCCCTAAATTAATTTGAATTCGAACT
>NZ_JBQCXF010000237.1:0-4481 GCF_051956635.1 Neisseria sp. P0022.S010
CCTGTAACATAACCCGTATGGTTTTAATTTTTGGTAAATGATTATTCATCACTCGTACTTTCTACGATTATCTTATTTTTTTGAATATTGGTTCATTCGTTGCAAGAGACGGCTCATTGCCAAGACAACCTCTTCAGGCAGGCTGACAACACGCTCACGCAACAAGCGCAGAAATTGTTCTAAACGTCCCCAATCTTCAACGCGTTCGTACAAATCAAACAAGATAATGTACAACTGCGATTCTTGAGGATACTGCAAAACAGCCTGTTCCAAAGTACCGATGGCCAAATCCAATTGACCATAAGCCAACAAAGATTCCACTTCTTTCAGAGCCTCATCAGCTGGTGAAGAGCTGGCGCTGATAACTGAAGAGTCTTTTTGAACCAACTCACGATATTTGGCTTTCATCTGCAAAGAACTTGGCTGAATGTAACCGCGTTTCAAGCCAATCTCTTTAATTTGCTGTTCAGACGGCCCTTTTTCCAAATCATCAAAAATTTCGTGATAACCAAGGTTATAACCCCAACCAAGCATACGTTCTTTTACTTGACGGCCATATTGACCCAAAGAGTGGTAAAGCTTCCACAGATGCTTGGCAAACTGCCCTACTTCTTCATTCTGATAATCCAGACGCAAGGCATCGATAATGAGACCAGCGGGCTTCGCAGAAGTTTGGATTGCTTTGTTGTATTGATGCAAAGCAGTCTCGTAGCTAATCTTGTCTTTCAAGATTTTTGCACTACGCTCCGGTTTGGCAAAACCAATAACCGCGCCCATCTCTTCAGGGCTGATTTCGCCAAAATCTTTCTTGCCTAATACGATAGGCGCACGTTTGCCCATGCCTGGAACGACAATGCGCTCAACCGAGTCGTTCTCAAAGGCAATATGCTCGTCGGAAGCAACTTCCAAACCGCTTTGTTCGCCAATTTGACGGTCCACTTCCTGCATATTCCAACCAAGATGATGCTCGGCAAAAACACGCAGGCGCAGGTTAGTAGAATCCAAAGCCAGACCGGCTTTCAGGTATTCGGCTATGCTGTCTTCAGAAAGGGAGGCACTATGACGCTCAAGCGTATCCGCCAGCATGTCGATATTGCCGACACGCAGATTCAAACCGATTAATTCATGAACCAGCTTTTCCGGAGCACCGTCTTCCAAAGTATTGAGATAACCGGCCAAAGACTCCGCTGCTTTGCTCTCATAGCCGAACTGTTTATAAACCTGATATTCGGTCAACGGATCGACTTCTTGTGCGGAAACAGAAGCTGTTGCATCGTTTGAGCCGCTTCCACCCCATTCCCAGTCTTGATTATCCGCATTGGAAACTGTCTGGTTGACTTTCTCAATCCAGTCGTTTCCATCCTCAGAGGAGGCTGTATGAGCAGCAGACGTACGGCCGCTTTTTGATGCATGTGCGCTTTGTTTGTCTGAATTGTTACTTTGTTTATGACGAACAAAAACCAACACCAGCAAAAAAAGCACCAGCAAAAAAATAGTTAAAAGTTGATAGTTCAAGAACACCTCCCGGTCTTGTGCTGCAAACTGCATTTATTAACATCTGTTGCTTTACACGCAACTTCAACGTTATTAATTCCCCAAACAAATGATGATAACATGAATGCACTCATTTTTACATTAAAAACCCTACTCACATAAAGGACTTGATACCAATTTACAACTCAAACACACCGATGGATTCAACATGCGAGGTTTGCGCAAACATATTCATGATTCCTGCCGCCTTAAACTTATAGCCCTTATCAACCAAGACACCGGCATCTCGTGCAAATGTTGATGGATTACACGAAACATACACTATCTTCTGAGGCAAAAACGGCTTGTGTAGCGATTTGACAACAGCATAAGCCCCGTTTCTCGGCGGATCCAGCAACATCTTGTCAAATCGTCCCCACGACTCAACAGTCTTTTCATCGGTATCGAATAAGTCTGCAACAGAAAACGTCATATTCTCGGCACAATGATTCAGACGAGTATTTTCCCTTGCCCTATCTACCAGATAATCGGCACCTTCAATACCGACAACCGATGCGCCACTTTTTGCCAGTGGCAAACTGAAATTGCCCAAACCGCAAAACAGATCGGCAATCCGCTCCCCTTTTTGAGGGTTTAAAAGTCTGACAGCCCTTGCCACCATCACTTCGTTTAGCTGCGCATTAATCTGCGTAAAATCACCAGGCTTATAAGGCATTTCCACATCAAATTGAGCAAAAGTATAGTTCAGGGCAGGCGCGTTCTCAGGGTAAAACGGCAAGGACTCGGCATGATCCTGCAACCATATTTGCCATGCCTTTTCAGCACCCGACAATATCTTATCAAACCAATTACACAATTCGCTTAATATTTGTTCAAACGGTTGATTTACGAAACGAATGTTGAGTACCGTCACATTTTTCCCGCAATAAAACTCAACAAATTTCACTTTTACACCGTCATCATGCAGCTTTTGCAGCAAATTGCGGACATCAGGCAATCTATCGGACACATGCTTAGGCAAAATATGGCAATGGCGGATATTGACGACATCATGGCTTTTTTTGGCCTGAAAACCGAGTTTCAGACGGCCTTGCTTATCCACCGAAACACTTAAACGTGCTCTATCGCGATAATACCAGGAGTAACCATATAAAGGAGGTAAAATTATCTCCGGCTTGACCTTACCTATCCGTTCCAACTGTTCTTCCAAAATCCGTTGCTTTAATGCAACTTGCGCTCCGAAAGAAACATGTTGAAGCGAACAGCCACCACATGTATCAAAATAGCAACATGCGGGCTCGACACGTTCAGAAGAAGCCTTCAAAACCTTTTCAACTTGAGCCTCGGCAAACTGCTTTTTCTCTTTATGTATGACAAACGTTACACGCTCTCCAGGCAGCGCACCGCCGATAAATACGGCCTTCCCATCAACTCTGGCAACACCCCTGCCCTCATAATCCAAAGAAAAAACTTCCGTTTCTTGATACTGTTCTTTCACACCCATACCGTTTCCGTCACTCAGCCGCTCCCCGACCATTTAACTGTCTTCCAATACCGAAAGCGCATATTTTCTCACAAAAACACAGAGTTTCAGGTATCATGCGCCAAAAACTTTCATTTCAAACCCTACAAAAAAAGACGACATGAAAAAAATACTATTCGGCCTGACAGCCGCCCTTTTAACTTCAGCCGCTGCTGCAAACACGCTTATTCCAGACGTCTCCCCCGCCTCTTCCGGACAACACGTCGTTATCAATATTACGCAACAGCGTTTGTTCCTCTACGACAACGGCAAACTGAGCAAAATTTATCCTGTTGCCGTCGGCAAAGCCATGACCCAAACCAATCTGGGCGAACATAAAATCGGCGCAAAAGCCTACAACCCAGTTTGGCATATCCCTAAATCCATTCAAAAAGAACGCAATGACGGCGTAAAAAGCGTACCGGCTGGTCCAAATAATCCGCTGGGCCCCGTATTTGTCCGTCTTGGCGACCCTAAATTAAGCCTTGGCATTCACGGCACCAATGCCCCTGCCAGCGTACCCGGCGTCCGCAGCCATGGTTGCGTGCGCATGAAATCGCCTGACGCATTGGAATTCGCCAAAACCATTGCAACAGGTTCTCCTGCCTCCGTTATCTACCAAATGGCAAGCCTGAACGAAGATGCCAACCAAAACTTGTGGCTGGCTGCCTATCGTGACCCATACGACAAGAAAAACCTTGATACGGCTGCCCTGAAAAAAAGCATTGCCGCCTGGGCAAAAGCGCACGGCAAAACCATTCCTGCCGCACGTGTGGATGCAATCCTAAAAGGACGCACCGGCGCAGCAAACTGTCTGACCTGCGCCAAAGGTGTGAAACTCAAATCGCCTTTGAAGTCTTTGGCATGGACCAGCGGCACGGATGCTTACAGCAAACCTAAAGTCATGCCGAAACCGGCTCCTGCTAAAGATGTGGTATTGCCTCAAGGAACTGAAATCGAAGTCGATGCTACCGACGATACAAACAAGGCAGCATCCGAACCGAAACAAAGCGTTCGTCCGACTCCGGTGAAACCGGCAAAACCTGCTGCCAAACCGGCAACCACTCCGGCCGATGCTCCTGCTTCCGCACCTAAAGCCGCTTCCGAACCGGCTACTGCCCCAGCCTCTTCTCCTGTGAAAGATGCTCCGGCAAGCAGCGAACCGGTAGATTTGTTGTTCTAAGCAGAACAAAATACATAGCCAAAGGCCGTCTGAAATGAATTTTTCAGACGGCCTTTTTCGTACAACTGGATATTGGAAATAGATGCCCCTCTTAATTCAGACGGCCTTTTTACTGTCCAAATATTCCGACAAACCGCGCTCGCGCAAAATACAGCTTGGGCATTCATGACAACCACCGACCACGCCGTTATAACAGGTATGCGTATGCTCGCGAATATAGTCCAATGCACCCATTTCATCTGCCAATGCCCATGTTTGCGCCTTGGTTAAATACATCAAGGG
>NZ_JBQCXF010000238.1:0-4434 GCF_051956635.1 Neisseria sp. P0022.S010
TTTTGGTAGTGTGTGTTGTCAAATCGACAACATTGCTATTTTACCTGCTTTAGCCTAAACAAACCAATTGAACTTACACTGCGCTATAATAGTGGATTGCAATTTTCCAGCCAGAGATGCCCGTCATGAGCAATTATTCCGATATGCCGTCTGAAGACCGTGAAATCAGCGCATTGTCACTGCCGCCACATTCCACAGAAGCAGAGCAATCCGTCTTGGGCGGCCTGATGCTGGAAAATTCTGCTTGGGACCGTATTGCCGATGTCGTTTCCGGCGAAGATTTCTACCGCCACGAACACCGCCTGATTTTTCGTGCGATTGCCAACCTGATTAATGAAAGCCGTCCTGCCGACGTCATTACCGTTCAGGAAAGTTTGGAACGCAATGAAGAATTGGAAGCGGCAGGCGGATTCAACTATCTGATTACACTGGCGCAAAACACGCCATCCGCTGCCAATATCCGCCGCTACGCCGAAATCGTGCGCGAGCGTTCCATCATGCGCCAGCTTGCCGAAGTCGGTACAGAAATTGCACGCAGCGCATACAATCCGCAAGGGCGTGATGCAGGCCAGCTTTTGGACGAGGCAGAAAACAAAGTATTCCAAATCGCCGAAAGTACCGCCAAATCCAAACAAGGCTTCCTTGAGATGCCCGACCTTCTGAAAGAAGTGGTCGAGCGCATCGATATGCTTTATTCGCGCGACAATCCTGATGAAGTAACCGGCATATCAACAGGTTTTATCGACCTCGACAAAAAAACATCAGGTCTTCAACCAGGCGATTTGATCATCGTCGCAGGTCGTCCGTCCATGGGTAAAACCGCCTTTTCGACCAATATTGCGGAACATGTTGCCGTAGAAAACAAATTGCCTGTCGCCGTATTCTCTATGGAGATGGGCGGTGCGCAGTTGGTCATGCGTATGCTGGGTTCAGTCGGACGTTTGGATCAAAGCGTTTTAAAAACCGGCAGATTACAAGACGAACACTGGGGCCGTCTGAACGAAGCGGTCGTTAAACTCTCCGATGCACCCATGTATATCGATGAAACGCCGGGTTTGACTGCGCTCGAACTCCGCGCCCGCGCCCGTCGTCTTGCACGCCAGTTCAACGGCAAATTGGGGTTGATCGTTATCGACTACCTGCAATTGATGTCAGGTTCTGGTCGCTCTGACAACCGTGCTTCCGAGCTTGGCGAAATTTCGCGCTCCCTCAAAGCATTGGCTAAAGAATTGCAAGTTCCCGTCATTGCCCTGTCGCAGTTGAGCCGTACAGTTGAGCAGCGTACCGACAAACGCCCGATGATGTCCGACTTGCGTGAGTCCGGCGCAATCGAACAAGATGCCGACTTGATTATGTTCATGTATCGCGACGAATACTACAACTCAGATTCACCCGCAAAAGGCTTGGCGGAATGTATTATCGGCAAACACCGTAACGGTCCCGTTGGGAAAGTATTCCTCACTTGGATGGGTCAATTTACCAAATTTGATAATGCTGCCTATATTCCAGAATCCATGTTGATGGAAGATTGAGACAGATTGTCCGAAAAACTAACCGAATTTCATATTTCATTAGTCACGCATTACAAAATCGTTTAGAATAAATCTAATAAAAGCAAAAGCATTGCCACAGGCAAGTGCAAAAGAGAAAACGTCAGTTACCCAACACATTACTACTAAAAAATCACTCATGTATCAGACACAAAAAGGCTTCACCCTAATTGAGTTGCTGATCGTCATTACTATTGCAGCAGTAATGGCAGTCATCGCACTTCCCAATATGAATCAATGGATTGCCTCCAGACGTGCGGCATCGCAAGCAGAGCAAATTGCAAATCTGCTGCGCTTCGCGCGTAATGAGGCCGTCCGTCTCAATCTTCCCGTTTACATCTGCCCGGTCAAAATCAAATCCGATGGCTCACCCAATAATGGTTGCGATTCCAAATATGCCGGTAATGGTATGTTGTCCTACGCCGATAAAAACGAAGACTTACGCTATCAAAACGACACAGTTGATTTATCCATCCGCTCCATTATCCTTAATGGAGATACCGACAAAGTGGAATACAGCTTCAACTATATCCCTATCGGCAATGACCGTTCTGCCCTCTCGGCCTCAACTTCAAAAGAAGTCTGGTGGAGATTTCTTCCCAATGGTACATTTGGTCATTCAACTGATGGCAAAAATTATCAATTTTCAGACGGCCACATCAAAATCAGCCTAACGGATAAATCTGCTGCCGATGCTGAAACCAAGAAAGCCCGTGCTACCGTACTTTTAATCAATGGCAATGGGCATGTCGAAATCTGTGCTAAAAACGATGAGCGCAAAATGTGCGAATACACTTCCAAATAATAACAACGGTATCTTATGAACATTACTAATCCTACTCATCTCAGATCATTTAAAGGCCGTCTGAAAACAAGCTCAACAAGCTTTACTCCAAAACTTCAATCAGGTATGACCCTGATTGAAGTTTTGATTGCCATGTTTGTCCTTGCCATCGGTGTGCTTGCCCTTCTGGCTGTTCAATTGCGTACCGTATCCAGCGTGCGCGAGTCTGAAAATCAAACCGCAGTCGCCCAAATTACGCAAAATCTGATTGAAGGCATGCTCATTAATCCGACACTCTCTGAAGAAACCGATACTGCAGGGGAAAAAACCACCCGTTATAAAAAATCCTATGATGCCTACCTAAAATCAGACTCTAAACAAACTGCAAAATTTGAAGCCAAAATGACCAAAGCCCAACTTGCACAGGCTCAAATTGCACAGTTTAAAGCCGATTTAGCCAAAGCCCTTCCCGAAGCCCAAGTCTTCTCGACCATCTGCAAAGATTCTTCCGGTGCAGAGCCGACTTACGAAAATGGGTTTAACGCAAAATGCGATGGCAAAGGCGATACAACCATCGTGAAAGTTTTATGGTTGCAAGATGTCGAAGAAGAAAATAGCGCAAAAAATCTCAATACATCGGGGCATCACGTTGTCTATACCTACCAATCACGCGTAAGAGACTAACAATGAACAATAAACGCTTACTCAACCATATTCCCAATAAAATCGCCATTCGTGGCTTCAGCATCCTTGAATTTCTGGTTGCCAGCCTGCTCAGCATGATCGTCTTAATGGCTGTCAGCTCCACCTACTTTACTGCGCGCGGATTAAACAAGTCTGCCAACGCCCGTATCGGTATCCAACAAGATTTGCGCAACGCCGCCAATATGATCGTCCGCGATGCGCGTATGGCAGGTAATTTCGGCTGCTTCAATATGGCGAATTTTCCTGCCTCTGCAGTGATAGAAGACAAAAGCTCGGATGAATATACATTGAAAACAGCCGGTGTGAATAAGCTGTTACCGGTTAAAGAAATCAATAAATTAAGCTATACAGGCTTTGTTCAAACTGGCAAAGCCCTGCTGTTCCAATACGGTATCGACAAAGCGGACTCTGCTGCAAAAACTGCCATTGCCAGCAGCTGCTCCGGTATTGCCAAACCTCACATAGAAATTAAAGATTTGGCTGCGGCAAAATCAGCTTTAAAAATTACCAACTCTGATCAAGACGGCAGTATCGCCATTATGAAACATGAAATGATTGCCTACGCTGTCGGTAAACTTGGCGAAGAGAGCGGTTTGTTCCGTTTCCAATTATCAAATGATGGCTCATGGAGTAATCCGCAGCTGTTAATTAAAGGCATCACTGCTATGGATATCCACTATATCTATGCAGAATGTCCTGATTCTGAAAATGCATCTGCCAGCGGATTGAATACAGAATCATTTGATTACAAAAACGCATTGGATATCTCAGCTAAGGCCAAGTCTCCGGCTTCTATCCAAATCGTACTGAATAACGGCAGTATTGACCCATCAAAAGAACAAGACAATAAAGTCGATATCTATAATATTAATGCCACCATCCGCGGAGGAAACGTATGCGCCGACAGATCACTCTAATCAAACCTGAACGGCAGCAGGGCTATGCTTTGTTTATCGTCTTAATGATGATGGTCGTCATCGCCCTGCTCGTGGTTACAGCCACCCAGTCCTACAATACCGAACAGCGTATCAGCACCAATGATGCCGACCGCAAACTGGCAACCACCCTAGCCGAAGCGGCACTGCGTGAAGGTGAAAATCAAATTTTTGATATTGAAGGTAAAAAGACTACTTTTACCGCAAAATGTGAAAAAGGTTTATGTTCCACACCAAACGTAAAATCCAATGGCGATTTTACTGAAGAAGGCAACCCAACCGTAGATGCTTGGAAGCGCAAATGCGACAAAAGCCTGTGTATTGACGCCAATGGTACGGAATATCCTTTAGATAAAAAAAGTGGCATCGTAAATAATCCACGCTACATCATCGAATATTTAGGTAAAACGACAGAGGGTCGAATTACTTACCGCGTTACCGCCAAAGCATGGGGTAAGAA
>NZ_JBQCXF010000239.1:0-4426 GCF_051956635.1 Neisseria sp. P0022.S010
ACGGCCGCTTCAACTCTGAAGTTTCCCACGATGAGAAACACCTCATCATCGACGGTAAAAAAATCCCTTACTTCTCTACCCGCAACCCAGCCGAATTGCCATGGGGCGAATTGGGCGTTGACCTGGTAATGGAATGTACCGGTGCGTTCACCAGCAAAGAGAAAGCCAAAATCCACTTGGAAAGCGGCGCGAAAAAAGTGCTGATTTCCGCTCCCGGCGGCGATGACGTTGACGCAACCATCGTTTACGGCGTAAACGACGACGTGATTACCGACGACATGACCGTTATCTCCAACGCGTCTTGTACCACCAACTGCCTGGCACCTGTTGCCAAAGTGTTGAACGAAAACATCGGTATCGTAAACGGCGTGATGACCACCATCCACGCGCTGACCAACGACCAAACCGTAACCGACGTACGCCACAAAGACCTGCGCCGTGCGCGTAGCGGCGTGGAAAACATGATTCCGACCAAAACCGGTGCTGCAAAAGCCGTCGGTTTGGTATTGCCGGACCTGAAAGGCAAACTCGACGGCCTCGCCATCCGCGTACCGACCGTCAACGTTTCCCTGGTTGACCTGAGCTTCCAAGCAGGCCGCGACACTTCTGCCGAAGAAATCAACGCGCTGATGAAAGCCGCTTCCGAAGAAGGCCGTCTGAAAGGCGTATTGGCCTACAATACCCTGCCACTGGTTTCCATGGACTTCAACCACACTACCCAAGCCAGCACATTTGACTCTACGCTGACCAAAGTCACCGCAGGCAAAATGGTTAAAGTGTTCGCATGGTATGACAACGAGTGGGGCTTCAGCTGCCAAATGCTGAACACCGCACGCCGTATGTTCGGTTTGGAAGTACGTCCGTTCTAATCGGCTTCCAACACAAAGGCCGTCTGAAACATCTTTTCAGACGGCCTTTTGTATTTCCTTTAAAATATCGCATTCCCATTTATTTTCAGACGGCCTCTTCATGTTTCCCAACGAATCCGCCCCCAATCTCCTGCAAGGCTTGAACCCCGAACAACTCTCCGCCGTAACCTGGCCGCCGCAATCCGCCCTCGTTTTGGCGGGCGCGGGCAGCGGCAAAACGCGCGTGCTGACCACGCGTATCGCATGGCTTTTGCAAACCGGTCAGGCAAGCGTACACAGCATTATGGCGGTAACGTTTACCAACAAAGCTGCCAAAGAAATGCAAACCCGACTCGGCGCGATGATTCCCATCAACGTCCGCGCCATGTGGCTCGGCACGTTCCACGGTCTCTGCCACCGCTTTTTACGCCTGCACCACCGCGACGCTGGTTTGCCCTCTTCCTTTCAAATCCTCGACAGCGGCGACCAGCTTTCTCTCATCAAACGCCTGCTCAAAAGCCTCAACATCGCCGAAGAAATCATCGCCCCTCGTTCGCTGCAAGGCTTTATCAACGCGCAAAAAGAAGCCGGTTTGCGCGCTTCCGTGTTGAGCGCGCCCGACCCGCATACAAGCCGCATGATTGAGTGCTACGCCGAATACGACAAAATCTGCCAACGCGAAGGCGTGGTCGATTTCGCCGAACTCATGCTCCGCAGCTACGAGATGCTGCAAAGCAACGAAATCCTGCGCCAACACTACCAAAACCGCTTCAACCACATTCTGGTCGACGAGTTCCAAGATACCAACAAACTGCAATACGCGTGGCTCAAACTCATGGCGGGCGGCAACGCGGCAGTGTTTGCCGTCGGCGACGACGACCAAAGCATCTACCGGTTTCGCGGCGCGCACGTCGGCAACATGACCGCGCTGATGGAAGAATTCCACATCGACGCGCCCGTCAAACTCGAACAAAACTACCGCTCCGTCGGCAACATCCTCGCCGCCGCCAATGCCGTGATTGAAAACAACGACGAACGCCTCGGCAAAAACCTGCGCACCGACGCCGAAGCAGGCGACAAAATCCGCTACTACTCCGCCTTTACCGACCTCGAAGAAGCCCAATTCATCGTGGACGAAACCAAAGCCCTCGAACGCGAAGGCTGGGATTTGGACGAAATCGCCGTCCTCTACCGCAGCAACGCCCAATCGCGCGTCATCGAACAAAGCCTGTTCCGCAGCGGCATCCCCTACAAAATCTACGGCGGCCTGCGCTTTTACGAACGCCAAGAAATCAAACACGCGCTCGCCTACCTGCGCCTCGCCGTCAATCCCGACGACGACAACGCCCTCTTGCGCGTCATCAACTTCCCGCCGCGCGGCATTGGCGCACGCACCATCGAAAACCTTCAGACGGCCTCAAACGAACAAGGCATCACCCTTTGGCAGGCAGCCTGCAATGCTGGCGCAAAAGCCGCCAAAGTCGCCGCCTTCGTCCGCCTCATCGAAGCCCTGCGCAACCAAGTCGGACAACTGCCCCTGTCCGAAATCATCGTCGGCATCCTCAAAGACAGCGGCCTGACCGAACACTACCGAACCCAAAAAGGCGACAACCAAGACCGCCTCGACAACCTCGACGAACTCGTCAACGCTGCCATCGAGTTCAAACCCGAAGACAGCAACTTCGAAATCCTGCCCGACAACATTTCAGACGACCCCGCCTTCCCCATCCTCGCCTTCCTAAGCAACGCCGCCCTCGAATCCGGCGAAAACCAAGCAGGCGCGGGCGAAAAAGCCGTCCAACTCATGACCGTCCACGCCGCCAAAGGCTTGGAATTCAACGCCGTCTTCCTCACCGGCATGGAAGAAGGCCGCTTCCCCAGCGAAATGAGCCTTGCCGAACGCGGCGGCCTCGAAGAAGAACGCCGCCTCATGTACGTCGCCATCACCCGCGCCCGCAAACGCCTCTACATCACCATGGCGCAACAACGCATGCTGCACGGACAAACCCAATTCGGCATTGTCTCCCGCTTCGTCGAAGAAATCCCGCCCGAAGTATTACACTACCTGTCCGTCAAAAAACCCACCTACGACAGCTACGGCAACACACGCCAAACCGCCACATTCAAAGACAAAATCATCGAAGACTTCAAACAGCCGCAAACCTACGCAGGCTTCCGCATCGGCCAAAACGTCCGCCACGCCAAATTCGGCACCGGCGTCATCATCGATGCCGTAGACAAAGGCGAATCCGCCCGACTGACCATCAACTTCGGCAAACAGGGCGTGAAAGAGCTGGATACCAAGTTTGCGAAATTGGAAGAGATGTAAAAGGGAAATGGCAGAGATCGTCTGAAAACGGGAGGAGCAATTTTGCCGAAACCTCCGCCGTCATTCCCGCGCAGGCGGGAATGACGGCATTAAAGAATCGGCAGTTTGCAAATAGGTCGTTCAAACAAGTGATTCGGTTCTTATCTTTGAATCCGAAAAGATTAATCAGCAAAAATAGGAAAGGGAAAAAATGGGATTTTTTAGCGAGTTACATAATGATTTGGTGCAGGTTAAAAAGAAAATTGCCCAAGCGGATGAGTCGATGTTGTCAGAACAGGAGCGCGAACAGTATGAATTGATTACGGCGGTAGCGTCATCGATGATTGACAATCCTGAGTTATGGGAAAAGGATTGTTTATTCAATATAAAGTATATAGGTGATAATTTTAATAGCCAAATTCAAAATTTACAGAACAATATTTCGAAGGAAGAAGCTACAAACCTCTATGTTTGCATGGTGAGATTTTTGGTTGAACTTGATTTGAGCTATGGGCTGGGAGGAATCAATTTTTTTAGGAATAATTCATTAGATAAAGTAATAGAACCTTTAAGGGAAAAAATGTATTTCCCTCACAGTGAATATGCAAAGCAGCTTAACTATGCTTTTTACAAAATGCCGATAGATATACTGTGTTCTTACATGGGCGACGAGGGCTTTAAGACATTTTTTGAATTTGATGAAAGAAGAAACGCTTTAGAAAAATCGATTCAACAATATCAGAATGAAGTCAACGAAAAAATAGTTGAAGTTCAGCAAAGAATAAATGATGTAGATAAACTTAAGGAAAAATTAGACGAATACAAAACAGCATTCAACTTTGTCGGCTTGTCCCAAGGTTTTGAAAATCTGTTAAAACAAAAAAACGAAGCCAAAAAGAAAACTTTTCACTTGTTAGCCAGTTTAGCAATAACCGCACTTCTGCCTTTAGGATTTAGCTTCTGCAAAAAATTCATTGCAAATGTAGATATTTCATGGCAATCCATGCTACCGATTATCGGCTTGGAATTTGTTTTAATCTATTTCTTCAGAGTGGTTTTAACTCATTACCATTCGATACAGACTCAAATCATGCAGTTGGAACTGCGACAGTCGTTGTGTCAATTTATCCAAAGCTATGCCGAGTATGCGAAAAAAATCAAAACTGATGATAAAGACGCGCTGGAAAAATTCGAAAACCTGATTTTCAGCAGCATTCTGTCCAATCCCGATAAAGTGCCGGGTACATTCGACGGTGTGGCAGGATTAACG
>NZ_JBQCXF010000240.1:0-4392 GCF_051956635.1 Neisseria sp. P0022.S010
GATTAATACTGAAAAAAGTCTATAAAGGAGAAATATGATGAGTCAACACTCTGCCGGAGCACGTTTCCGCCAAGCCGTGAAAGAATCAAACCCTCTTGCCGTGGTCGGTTGCGTCAATGCTTACTTTGCACGATTGGCGACCCAAAGCGGTTTCAAAGCAATCTATCTGTCTGGCGGCGGCGTGGCAGCTTGCTCTTGCGGTATCCCTGATTTGGGCATTACCACAATGGAAGATGTGCTGATCGACGCGCGACGCATTACGGACAACGTGGATACGCCTTTGCTGGTGGACATCGATGTGGGTTGGGGCGGTGCATTCAATATTGCCCGTACCATTCGCAACTTTGAACGCGCTGGTGTTGCAGCGGTTCACATCGAAGATCAGGTAGCGCAAAAACGCTGCGGCCACCGTCCGAACAAAGCCATCGTTTCTAAAGACGAAATGGTCGACCGTATCAAAGCTGCCGTAGATGCGCGTGTTGATGAGAACTTTGTGATTATGGCGCGTACCGATGCGCTGGCGGTAGAAGGTTTGGATGCCGCTATCGAACGCGCTCAGGCTTGTGTCGAAGCCGGTGCGGACATGATTTTCCCTGAAGCCATGACCGATTTGAAAATGTACCGCCAATTTGCAGATGCAGTGAAAGTACCTGTATTGGCCAACATTACCGAGTTTGGTTCCACTCCGCTTTATACCCAAAGCGAGCTGGCTGAAAATGGCGTGTCGTTGGTGCTGTATCCGCTGTCATCGTTCCGCGCAGCAAGCAAAGCCGCTCTGAATGTTTATGAAGCGATTATGCGCGATGGCACTCAGGCCGCAGTGGTTGACACTATGCAAACCCGTGCCGAGCTGTACGAGCATCTGAACTATCATGCCTTCGAGCAAAAACTGGATAAATTGTTTCAAAAATAAGTAACCGCTTTCAGACGGCCTTTCAACAAATCCGCATCGGTCGTCTGAAAAAATAAAACCCATAAAATACAAAGGAGAAATACCATGACTGAAACTACTCAAACCCCGACTTTCAAACCTAAAAAATCCGTTGCGCTTTCTGGCGTTGCGGCCGGCAATACCGAATTGTGTACCGTTGGCCGTACCGGCAACGATTTGAGCTATCGCGGTTACGACATTCTGGACTTGGCACAAAAATGCGAGTTTGAAGAAGTCGCCTACCTGCTGATTCACGGCCATCTGCCCAACAAATTTGAGCTGGCCGCTTATAAAACCAAGCTCAAATCCATGCGCGGCCTGCCTATCCGTGTGATCAAAGTTTTGGAAAGCCTGCCTGCACATACCCATCCGATGGACGTGATGCGTACCGGCGTATCCATGCTGGGCTGCGTTCATCCTGAACGTGAAAGTCATCCGGAAAGCGAAGCGCGCGACATCGCCGACAAACTGATCGCCTGCCTCGGCAGCATCCTGCTGTACTGGTATCAATATTCGCACAACGGCAAACGCATTGAAGTTGAAAGCGACGAAGAGACCATCGGCGGTCATTTCCTGCACCTGTTGCACGGCAAACGCCCAAGCGAATCACACATCAAAGCCATGCACGTTTCACTGATTCTGTATGCAGAACACGAGTTCAACGCTTCTACCTTTACCGCCCGCGTGATTGCCGGTACAGGCTCTGATATGTACTCCTGCATTACCGGTGCAATCGGTGCGTTGAAAGGTCCGAAACACGGCGGTGCGAACGAAGTGGCTTACGATATTCAAAAACGCTACCGCAATGCCGACGAAGCCGAAGCCGACATCCGCGAACGCATCGGCCGCAAAGAAATCGTGATCGGTTTCGGTCATCCGGTGTACACCATTTCCGACCCTCGCAACGTCGTTATTAAAGAAGTGGCACGCGGTTTGAGCAAAGAAACCGGCGATATGCGCCTCTTTGACATTGCCGAACGCTTGGAGAGCGTGATGTGGGAAGAGAAAAAAATGTTCCCGAATCTGGACTGGTTCTCCGCCGTTTCCTACCAAAAATTGGGCGTACCGACCGCTATGTTCACACCGCTGTTCGTAATTTCCCGTACAACCGGCTGGGCGGCACACGTTCTCGAGCAACGCAAAGACGGCAAAATCATCCGTCCGAGCGCAAACTACACAGGCCCTGAAGATTTGGCATTTGTGGAGATTGAAGACCGCTAATACGCGTAACAGCAGGGTGGGCCGCCTGCCCACCCCATCTCGAAATGCCGTTTGAAAACAATGAATAAATGATGTTTTCGTTTTTCGACGGCCTAGTGCAGTATGCGAGAGAGAGAGCCGGCCGTTTGGAAAACATGCTGCTCTGCTGTCGTCATTCCCGTACAGGCAGAAATTCAAAAGTTGAAATATTCTGCTGTAAAGAGTGCTGAAAGATTTAAGTTTGGATTTCCGTCTATATGGGAATGATGGTAGCGGAGCAGCAATTTTTTTTCATACCGCGAATAGATTTCAGACAACAAGCAATAAAACAGAATTTATGGTTTCAGACGGCCTGAAGGTCCGAATCAACAGGCCGTCTGAAACCCCAAAACCAAAAAAAGAATAGATTTAGGAGAACCGACATGACTGCCAACCAACGTTACCGCAAAGCTTTGCCCGGTACGGATTTGGAATATTACGACGCGCGTCAGGCGTGTGAAGACATCAAACCAGGCTCTTACGACAAGTTGCCTTACACAAGCCGTATCTTGGCTGAGAACTTGGTCAACCGCGCAGACAAAGTCGACCTGCCTACGCTGCAAAGCTGGCTGGGCCAGCTGATTGAGGGGAAACAGGAAATCGACTTTCCTTGGTATCCGGCGCGCGTGGTGTGTCACGATATTCTGGGTCAGACAGCATTGGTGGATTTGGCAGGCCTGCGCGATGCGATTGCAGAAAAAGGCGGCGATCCTTCCAAAGTCAATCCTGTGGTGCAAACCCAGCTTATCGTTGACCACTCTTTAGCCGTTGAATGCGGCGGCTACGATCCTGATGCCTTCCGCAAAAACCGCGAAATCGAAGACAGACGTAACGAAGACCGTTTCCACTTCATCAACTGGACAAAAACCGCATTTGAAAATGTGGATGTGATTCCAGCGGGCAACGGCATTATGCACCAAATCAACTTGGAAAAAATGTCTCCGGTTGTCCAAGTCAAAAATGGTGTGGCATTCCCTGATACCTGTGTCGGCACAGACTCACATACGCCGCACGTCGATTCATTGGGCGTGATTTCCGTAGGCGTGGGCGGTTTGGAAGCCGAAACCGTGATGTTGGGTCGTGCATCCATGATGCGTCTGCCTGATATTGTCGGTGTTGAGCTGACCGGCAAACGCCAGCCTGGCATTACTGCCACCGACATCGTGTTGGCACTGACCGAATTCTTGCGTAAAGAGCGCGTGGTTGGCGCATTTGTCGAATTCTTCGGCGAGGGTGCAAGAAGCCTGTCTATCGGCGACCGTGCCACTATTTCCAACATGACCCCTGAGTTCGGTGCGACTGCCGCGATGTTCGCTATTGATGAGCAAACCATTGATTATTTGAAACTGACCGGTCGCGCCGACGCGCAAGTGAAATTGGTGGAAATCTACGCCAAAACCGCAGGCTTGTGGGCAGATGCCTTGAAAACCGCCGTTTATCCGCGCGTATTGAAATTTGATTTAAGCAGCGTAACACGCAATATGGCAGGCCCAAGTAACCCGCATGCCCGTTTTGCAACTGCCGATTTGGCCAGCAAAGGCTTGGCTAAACCTTACGAAGAGCCTTCAGACGGACAAATGCCTGACGGTGCAGTGATTATTGCCGCGATTACTTCGTGTACCAATACTTCCAATCCGCGCAACGTTGTCGCCGCCGCGCTGTTGGCACGCAATGCCAACCGCCTCGGCTTGCAACGCAAACCTTGGGTGAAATCTTCGTTTGCCCCGGGTTCAAAAGTAGCCGAAATCTATTTGAAAGAAGCAGGCCTGCTGCCTGAAATGGAAAAACTCGGCTTCGGTATCGTTGCCTTTGCATGTACCACCTGTAACGGCATGAGCGGCGCGCTGGATCCGAAAATCCAGCAGGAAATCATCGACCGCGATTTGTACGCTACCGCCGTATTGTCAGGCAACCGCAACTTCGACGGCCGTATCCATCCGTATGCGAAACAGGCTTTCCTCGCTTCGCCTCCGTTGGTCGTTGCCTACGCGCTGGCAGGCAGCATCCGTTTCGATATTGAAAACGACGTACTCGGCGTTGCAGACGGCAAAGAAATCCGCCTTAAAGATATTTGGCCTACCGATGAAGAAATCGATGCCATCGTTGCCGAATATGTGAAACCGCAACAATTCCGCGACGTTTATATCCCAATGTTCGACACCGGCACAGCGCAAAAAGCACCAAGCCCGCTGTACGACTGGCGTCCAATGTCCACCTATATC
>NZ_JBQCXF010000241.1:0-4370 GCF_051956635.1 Neisseria sp. P0022.S010
ATGCAACAGGCCGTCTGAAACATTGAATAATCAATCAGTTGGTCAATGATGCAAAAACTTGGAAATAATCGGGGAAAGTTTTATACGTACATTTCGGATCGTTGATGATGACGGGAACGCACAAAAGCGAAGCCAGCGAGAAACACATGGCCATGCGGTGGTCGTCATAAGTATCGATGACGGCATCAGGGGTAAGTGTTTCGGGCGGCGTAATATGAATGGCTTCGGCTTCTTCAACGACTTCTGCACCCAGTTTGCGCAGTTCGTTTGCCATGGCGGCGATACGGTCAGTTTCTTTGACGCGCCATGAGCCGATATTACGCAGGGTGCAGGGTTGTTTGGTGGCCAGTGCGACGATGGCCAGAGTCATGGCCGCATCGGGGATATGGTTGGCATCCAAATCAAAAGCCTGAATCTTGCGCTCGGCAGGGCGGGAAATCTCAACAAAATTTTCGCCCCAAATCACATCTGCGCCGATTTTCTCCAATTCACGCGCAAAGGCAACGTCGCCTTGGATGCTGTGTGCGCCGATACCGGTCACGCGGATGGGTGTACCGGCAATCAGGCCTGCGCCTAAGAAATAAGACGCGCTGGAAGCATCGCCTTCTACATATAAATGTTCGGGTGCATGATATTTGGCACCGGCTGGGATTTTAAATACACGGTAGTCTTCATTGATGATCTCCACACCAAACTGCGCCATCAGCTTGAGCGTGATGTCGATATAAGGTTTGGAAATCAACTCGCCTACCATGTGGATTTCAAAAGCTTGTCCGGTCAAGGGCAAAGCCATCAGCAGGGCCGTCAGGAATTGGCTGGACACATTGCCTTTAATCGGAATAACGCGCTCGCCGTTGTCTTGGCGTTTGCCGATCTGAAGCGGAGGGTAGTTTTCATTGCCTAGATATTGTACGTCCGCACCGGCAATGCGCAACGCGTCCACCAAATCGCCGATGGGGCGTTCGTGCATACGCGGCACGCCATGCAGATGATAGTCGCCGCCCAAAACGGCAAGCGCGGCAGTCAAAGGGCGGAATGCCGTACCGGCGTTGCCTAAAAACAAATCGGCGGTTTGGTTGGGAAAGCGGCCGCCGGTACCATGAACTTTCAGACGGCCTTCGGGTAAAGATTCAATTTGTACGCCGAGTTTATCGAGTGCTTCAAGCATCCGGTCGGTATCGTCGGATTTGAGCAAAGAATGGATTTCGCAAACGTTGTCGGAGAGTGCGGCCAAGAGCAGCGTGCGGTTGCTGATGCTTTTGGAACCGGGCAGGGCAACGGTAGAAGGCTTGAGTGTAGAAGCGGGCAGGCGGATGGATTCGGTCATGGCTGGGCTAAGCTCGTTTGAATTGTAAATTAGACCGATATTATACGCAGGCAAAGGCCGTCTGAAAAATGAAGAGGGCACAATTTATTTGTGAAAAAATGAATTTTTATATCGTTACACTATTTTCTAATCGTTTATTTTGAAATTTTCTGCTCCTGTTTTGTGTTTGTCGCTATAACTTATTTTGTTGTGGTAGGTATATAACCAAACACC
The DNA here is from genome assembly GCF_051956635.1 of Neisseria sp. P0022.S010. Classification (NCBI taxonomy): domain Bacteria; kingdom Pseudomonadati; phylum Pseudomonadota; class Betaproteobacteria; order Neisseriales; family Neisseriaceae; genus Neisseria; species Neisseria sp. P0022.S010. Next base: position 1,541 of record NZ_JBQCXF010000241.1, read on the forward strand.
ATAAGAAAATCAGAAACCATTCTTTCCTATTTTTTCAGACGGCCTTGCCTTATTTAAAAGCTTGGCAATATTGCTGATAACGTTCAGCCAGTCCATATAGAATGATTGCTGTCAGCCCCCAGATGTCGTAGTGTCGGAAAGGCAGGGCGGGGAGGGCGAGGGTTTGATTATTGTGATGAAGCTGGCGGAATGTGTAGTTTCTCAGGTTTAAGGCGAAGCTCAAAGGCAGATAAAAAATTTCTGCTACTTCGTCGAGGTTGGCTTTGGGGTTGACAGAATGGGTGCAAATTGCCGGAACGGGCGTAACACGGTAGCCGGAAGGCGTGTCATAGAAGGGTAGCGGCGCAAAAGTCTGCCATGCGGTAATCGGAATGGCAGTTTCTTCATAAGCTTCTCTTAACGCCGTTGCCGTTAGGCTGTCGTCTTGAACATCTTTGCGGCCGCCGGCAAAGGCGATTTGTCCGGTATGCTGCCTTAAGGTCTCGGCCCTTTTGGTCAGTAAAATTTGCCATGCTCCTTCATGCAAGACAATGCTGACCAAAACGGCTGCTTCTTTGACCGTTTTTGGGGTAACTAATTGATTGTGCTCTGCTTGCATACGGCTACTGAAGTGTGAAGTTTGAGTTAGGAAATGGATAAGATGGTCGGTATTCATCTTTGATGCTGATCGTTTTATGCAGATGAGGATTACACAAGGTTTACGGTTACCGTGTCAACAAAATAGGGGGCGTGTGTTACAGTTATGCCTGAATGATAAATAAAGCTTTGCGTCTGTTTTGCAAGTGCTTAGGCCGTCTGAAAATGCCGGCAGGTTCTCAAAAAGGATAGTTATGTTGTTTTCCCCACCCCGTATTCGAGTGGCAGCTGCGGCTGTCATGATGTTGTTTGCTACACAAACTTTTGCCGCGCCCGGCGATTCAAATGCAGTTTTTGAATCGGCTAAGATTATTAAAAAGAAAAGCCGTGCCGACCGTTTTTCTCCCGAAGAGCGCGAGCAGGAGCGGATACGTCTGTTGGGTATACAAAACCGTACCTCGCAGGTTTTCACTTTGTTAAATTCAGAACTGGCTCTGCAAAAGGGTGATGCGGCTTCTGCTCTGTTTACTTATATTTTGACGTTGCATCGCACCAAATCTCCCGAAGTGGCCGAACGCGCTTTGGAGATGGCAGTTTCTTTAAATGCCTTTGAACAGGCTGAAGCCATTTACCAAAAATGGCGCGAAATCGAGCCGGAGCCTGGTGAAACACAAAAGCGTATGACTTGGTTGCGCAATTTGCTGCTGGGCAAAGCCGATAAGAATTTGAGCGGATTGGACAAGGTGATTGCCGGTGGTAGTGAAGACGAGCAAAAGCGCGTGTTCTTGCTTTTGGCGCAAACCGCAGCCCAACAGCCGAATCTGACCAGCGATGCGGTCAAGCAGGTACATAAAACGGCACTGAATTATAAAGACTTTCCAGAAGCAGCGATTGCGGATGCAATTTTTAGTGCAAAAGACGGTCAAAAGAAAAACGCCATTGCAGCATTGCAGCGATTGGCTAAGTTGGACAACGAAATCCTGCCGCCGACTTTTGTTACGTTGCGACTGATGGCGCAACGGCATCCTGATATTCTGGACGGCTTCTTCAAAGATACAGACACCAAAACCTTATCTCCGATTTGGCAGGAGTTGGACATCGCCAATTTGATCGCCCATGGTCAAAATGATCAGGCCTTTAAGCGTTTGCAGACTTTGTTGGAAGAAAATCCAAACCCTGATTTGTATATTCAGGCCGCCTTATTGTCCGCCAGCAAGACGGAAAATATTTCTGCGGTAAACAGCTATCTGGAAAAGGCTTATAAAGCCGGTACGGAAGAGCAGCGCAGCCGTGCGGCTTTGATTGGTGCGGTTTCTTATAATGATGCTGAAGAATTTGCGAAAGCCAAACAATGGCTGGACAAGGTAACGGCAACGGCTTATACGTTTGATAAAACTATTTTGGCCGCTTCTATCGAAGCCAAACAGGGCAACCATAAAGAGGCTTGGGCTTTGGTGCAACGCGCACAAAAAATGCCCGAGCAAAGAGGACGTTATTTTGAAGCCAGTGATTTGCTGAATACGGCTTTGTTTGTATTGTCTAAAAATACCAATCTTCAAGAATCGTTGAACGCTTTGAACAGCTTGGTAAATTCCACTGAAAAATCCTTGAAAACCCAAGCTTCTCCCGAGCTGCTTGCCAATGTGTTGTATCAGCGTTCGATGGTGTATGAGAAGCTGAATCAGCCAGGCAAGGCGATTGCCGATTTGCGCCGAGTTGTTGAGTTGTATCCGGATAATCCACACGGTTGGAATGCTTTGGGCTATACCTTGCTGTCCAACGGCAAGGATTTGAAGGAAGCGTTTAAAATGGTTCAGACGGCCTATCAAATGGAGCCGGAAAGCGCAGCAATTAATGACAGTGTAGGCTGGGCGTATTATCTTAAAGGCGATGCGCAAATGGCGCTTCCATATATTCAATATGCCTATGAAAAAGAACCTGAAGCCGAAGTCGCCGCGCATTTGGGCGAAGTCCTATGGACGCTTGGGGACCAAGACAAGGCCAAAGAAATCTGGAATGACGGTTTGAAGCGCGGAAGCAATCTCCGAGTATTAAAAGAGACAATGTCCAAATTTGGTATAACGTCCAGTAAACCGCATACTCAAAAACACAAATAAAATCAAAAGGCCGTCTGAAAAGCGTTTGATTTCAGACGGCCTATGAAGGAATATCCATGAATTTAAAACAATTATCATCGGTTGCAGCCTTATTGCTTTTGGCTGCCTGTGCGCAGCCAAACTTACCTCAGCAAAAC
>NZ_JBQCXF010000242.1:0-4358 GCF_051956635.1 Neisseria sp. P0022.S010
TCAAACCAAATAACGTAGTTTTCGGCCATTTGTGTGTCCAATCCAATCCAAAAATGTTAAAAAAGAAACAAATCCGCCTGCTTATTGTAGCCATTCGTTTGATGGCTGTCATGTGTTTTATCTTTTTAAAAATCACAAATTCGTCTGTGATATTGTGCTTTTCAGGCGTGTAGCCTTCTGAAATATGAATATCAGATTCATGTTTTTACGTGTTATCTTCTTGTTAAATATGGAAAACAAAATAAGTTAATAAATTTAAGAATCGAAATTTATTTTGCAAATGTGGAATATAATTCCAATAAATCTAAAAAAATAAAATTTTATTCCAATTTAAAATTTGTTCAAATTTGTTGTAATCCTGTGTAATCTACCGGGAATCGCTTTATTGCAAAGGCTGTAACTGCTATGATTGCCGTCTGAAACGTTACCCTCAGAAGGATTCATTATGACTGCTCCACGCCAAGTCTTCTATATTTCCGACCGCACCGGTCTGACCGCCGAAAATATCGGTGAAGCCCTGTTGAACCAATTCGGCAATGTCGAGTTCAAGCGCCATGTTTATCCATTTATCGATACGTCTGAAAAAGCGTTGGCCGTAGTGGATGAAGTCAATAAGACAGCCGAACAGTTTGGCGATCGTCCGATTGCTTTTGTCAGCGTGGTAAATGATGAAATCCGTGAAATCATCAAAAAATCCAATGCATTCCATATTGATTTCTTTGAAACGTTCTTGGGTTTGCTGGAAAAAGAATTGAATGTTGAAGCAACGATTGCTGAGCGAGGCCATCATAGTATCGGTAATACCAAGCGTTACGATGCGCGTATGGAAGCAGTAAACTTCTCGCTCAACCATGATGACGGTGTCAGCGATAAAAACCTGCAGGAAGCGGATGTGATTTTGATGGGCGTGTCCCGTTCGGGCAAAACGCCGACTTGTCTCTATCTGGCTCTGCAATACGGTATCCGCGCCGCAAACTATCCATTGATTCCAGATGATTTGGAATCGACCGATTTGCCGCGTATGGTCAAACCTTATAAAGACAAGCTGTTCGGCTTGACCATTCAGCCTGAGCGTCTGCAGGCTATCCGTCAGGAACGCCGTCCTAATTCGACCTATGCCAAAATCGATACTTGCCGCAGCGAGATTGCTGATGCGCAAAATATGTTCAAACGCCACGGAGTGCCGTTTACCAATACAACGGATAAATCTGTGGAAGAACTCGCCGTTCATATCTTGCAGGCTTGCAAGCTGAAACGCCGTTTCTAAATGAAATGATAAAAGGCCGTCTGAAACTTCAGACGGCCTTTTTTTATTTTGTATATTAAGTCTTAGGCAGGGTGACACCGGTTTGTCCCATGTATTTGCCGTTGCGGTCTTTGTATGAAGTTTCGCAGACTTCATCGCTTTCAAAGAACAAGACTTGGGCCACGCCTTCGCCTGCATAAATTTTGGCAGGCAGGGGGGTAGTGTTGGAAAACTCAAGCGTAACGTAGCCTTCCCACTCGGGCTCGAACGGGGTAACGTTGACGATAATGCCGCAGCGAGCGTAAGTGGACTTGCCTAAGCAGACGGTCAGGACGTTGCGCGGGATGCGGAAATATTCGACTGTGCGCGCCAGTGCAAAGGAGTTGGGCGGAATGATGCAGCAGTCGTCTTCGACTGTAACGAAGTTTTTCGGGTCGAAGTTTTTCGGGTCGACGATGGTGCTGTTGATATTGGTGAAGATTTTGAATTCATTGGCGCAACGGATGTCGTAGCCGTAGCTGGATGTGCCGTAGGAAATGATGCGTTGGCCGTTGGCCTCTTTGATTTGGTTGGGCTCGAACGGCTCAATCATGCCGTGTTCTTCGGCCATTCGGCGTATCCATTTGTCGGATTTAATGCTCATGGTGGTTGTCCTGGGGTAAGGGTTGTTTGGAAATTTTTTGAAATCAATACAACAGCCTTTAAGCAGGCTTGTCAATTGATGTTTCAGACGGCCTTAAATATGGATAAGGCCGTCTGAAAGGCTGTTTATTTGGTTTTGGAAGCAGATTTCTTAGGCAGTTTGACTTCTTTAATCATACCGTCTTCGCATTTCATGATGAAGACGGGTGTGCCGTTTTGAGAAGCGGTAAAGTTTCCGTGCGCCTTGCCTTTTTTGAACATGCCTTCCAGTGTCATATTGCGTAATTTGGCGCTGTTGGAGGAGAAAGGTTCGATAAAGGTTTCGCGGTTGCCGGAAACGGTATATGCGCCTTTGCCGTCAAATTTGCCGTTTTTAAATGAGCCGACATAGCTGCGGCCGTCTTGGCATTTCCATGTGCCTTTACCGGACGGTTTACCGTCTTTGCCGACATCGCCATCATAAGCGCAACCTTTTTCCTGATAAGGATTGATGGTTTCGGCAATAGCAGGCGTACCCAGCATGAAGGCGATGGGGAGTAGGGCGAGGTATTTCATCATTCATTCCTTTTTGCAGGCGGTTTCAGACGGCCTGATATTGGGATTCAAAAGTCAGCAGGGTTTCAGCAATACGGCATGGCAATATGGCTAAAGCGTGTTCGCGCATGGATGCAGGGATACCATGGTAGGCTTCGGCAATACTGCCGGTAATGGCTGCTAAAGTATCGCTGTCTCCGCCCAGGGAAACTGCCAGTCGGATGGCGTGTTCAAAATCATCGCTTTCAAGAAAGGCGGTAACTGCTTGAGGTACGGTTTCTTGACAGCTTTCGTTGAAATGATAATGCGGCCGGATTTGGTCGCAACTTTGGCTCAAGTTGTAGCCGAATTGTCGTGTAATGTCTTCTTTGATTTGCGCTTTGCCGATGCCGGTACGCGCCCAAAAGATGGCGGCGGCTACAGCTTGTGCACCTTTAATGCCTTCCGGATGGTTGTGCGTTACGGCGGCGGATTGTTCGGCAAAATGCAGGGTTTCTTCCAATGTGGCAAATGCCCAGCCAACGGCAGAAACACGCATGGCCGAGCCGTTGCCCCAGCTATTATAAGGTTCTGGATCTTTCCATTCTATCCATTGTGAAAAGCGGCCGCCATATGCGCCTTTAGGGTAGGGATATGCCCTACACCAGCCTTGTAAAATAGAGGCTAAATGATCGTTGCAGCCTTGTAAAACCCAATCGGCGATGGCAACAGTACAAATCGTGTCATCAGTAAAGTCGCTGTCGGGGCTGAAAATGTCAAAATCGATGTGACGGTAGTTGTCAAACTCAAATCTTGATCCGGCAATATCGCCAATGACTGCGCCCAACATCATGACATCCTTTCTGATACTTCTATTTATATTTCAGACGGCCTTTGATATTTCCCAATCAAAAGGCCGTCTGAAAAATTATTCTTGCCAGCCGCCCAAATAAGAAACCAGTTCTTCCAACATGGTGCTGATGGCTTCGGTCATCAGGATTTGCGAGGCAAAGGCGAGGCTGGCGGCATCGTCGCCGTTGCTTTCCGCTTCTTCTTGCAAAACGTCCAGATACTGGATGCGTTTGAGTGTAAAGTCTTGGGTAAGGATGAATGCGATTTGTTCTCGCCATACCAAGCCCAGCTGGGTAACAGTTTTGCCGTTTTTGACGTGTTGTACCACTTCATCGGCGGTCAGGTCTTGTTTGGAAACTTTGACGACCGGGACAACATCGCCTACGCCTTTGAGTTCGCAATCGCTGTCCAATTCAAAACCGCCTTCGCAATGGCCTTGCAGCAGCCAGCTGGTCATCAGGGAGGAGGGCGATTGTTTGGTGTTGGGCAGGGCTGCTTCAAGGCCGCCCAAGGCTTCGCGCAGTTTGGTCAGGATATTTTCCGCTTTGGCAGATGCGGCATTGTTGACCAAAAGATACCCGTGGCGCGTGTCGAAAATCACCTGTGTGCGGCTGCTGCGCGTAAAGGCACGGGGCAGCAGGTCGTCAGTAATCTGTTCTTTCAGTTCTTGTTTTTCCTTGCGGCCGACATTGCGCGCTTCGTTGTTTTGGATTTCCAAAACCTTTTCATCCAAAATATCACGGATGACGCCGGCAGGCAGGACTTTTTCTTCTTTTTTCAGGGCCACACGCCAAGTGTAATCGGCAGGGAAAACCAGCTCGGGCGAAAAGGAAACCGGCGTGGCAAAGCCTTCGCTAAACCAGTCCAAACCCTGACAATGGGCAAATTCGGATTGCGCCAATTTGTCGGCAAGGACTTCCAATTCGGGCAATTTGTCTTTGTTGAGCGGATAAAAACTGATTTGCTTAAACCACATGGCGAGTTTTCCTTTTTATTAAAACCGGCATTATACAGGGAAAATAACATACGGAAATCGGCAGCACCTTTAAAAATGCAGTAAAGGCGTTGACAGAAGAAAAGGCTTTCTGTATAGTCTGTCTCTTAT
>NZ_JBQCXF010000243.1:0-4345 GCF_051956635.1 Neisseria sp. P0022.S010
TAATTATATTGTATATAAGCGGTGAAATATTTTCAGACGGCCTAAATTGGAAGGCGGATAACAAAATACCCACCGCCTTTGACAGATGGGTATTTTATCATCTAACACATCATCATGCCGTCTGAAAAATCGGACTACTGCAGATTTAGTGCGAGGAACAAAGTATTGCCATCGCGTTGTACCAAAAGCGGTACGTTTTTGCCTGAGCTTTCCAATGCGCTACGGAAAGTGGATTCGTCATTGACGCTGATTTGGCTGACGGCAATGATTTCGTCGCCGCGTTTGAGGCCGGCACGTTCGGCCGCTCCGCTAACGCGCAGAACGATTAAGCGTTGTTTGCCGTCTGCGTTTTCAACCTGCAGGGTAACGCCTGCGTTTTCAACGGTAAATCCGTCATGGCTGCCTTCATGTTGTGGGTGTTCGGCTTCTTTTGCAGAAGTTTCCGTTTGCTCGGCTGCGCTGCCAAGTTTTACTTTGACATCGGTTTGTTTGCCGCCGCGCCAAATGCTCAAAGTCACTTCTTTACCCGGCATAATCGAGCCGACCATAACAGGCAAATCGCTGGAAGCGCGGACTTCTTCGCCGTTAACTTTGCGTACGATGTCGCCAACCTGCAAACCGGCTTGTTGTGCCGCGCTGTTTGGCATGATTTTGGCAATCAGCGCGCCACTTGCTTTGTCCAAACCGAAAGATTTGGCCAAATCGTAAGAAACTTCTTGAATAACCACGCCTAATTGACCGCGTTGGACTTTGCCGTTGGCTTTTAATTGTTCGGCCACATTCATGGCAACATCAATCGGAATGGCAAACGAAATGCCCATGAAACCGCCGCTGCGGCTGTAAATTTGCGAATTGATGCCGACTACTTGGCCGCGGAGGTTGAATAATGGGCCGCCTGAGTTACCGGGGTTGATGGCAACGTCGGTTTGGATAAACGGCGTGTAGTTTTCATTCGGCAGGCTGCGGCCTTTTGCGGAGACGATGCCGGAGGTTACGCTGTTGTCAAAGCCGAAAGGCGCGCCGATGGCGGCTACCCATTCGCCCGGTTTCAAATCTTTCGGATTACCGATTTTGACAACCGGCAAGTCTTCTTGCGGCTCGATTTTTAAGAGGGCAACGTCGGATTGGGCGTCTGAGCCGACCAGTTTGGCTGTGTATTCGCGTTTATCGTTGAGCAGGACTTTGATATTGCCCATGCCGGCAACCACGTGGGTATTGGTCAGGATATAGCCGTCTTTGCTGATGATGAAGCCGGAACCGAAATTCAAAGCGTCGCTTTCAGTATCTTCCTGCGGCATGTCGGGCATATTGGGAACAAGGCGTTTGAAGAACTCGTAAAACGGATCGTTGTCGGGGAATTGGCTCAGGTCCATGCTGTGGTCGTCATCCGGTGTCGCAGTGCGTTTCGCCGGTGTCGCTTGAATATTGACGACTGCCTGTCCTTCGTTTTGCACCAGTTGGGCGAAGTCGGGCAACAACATGCCGACCTTTCCGTCATCGGTATTGGTTTCTATGCGTTGGACGAGTTCTTTGTTTTCGTCTTTGCCGAAAAAGGTGCTGACTTTGTCGCAACCTGAAAGAAGAGAAGCTGAGAGGACAGCAAGGGCCAGATATGTGTTTGTTTTAATGTTCACGAAAGTTCCTTTTGCCGGTGCCTATCGTATTGTCGGTATGCGTTTGAGCCGGCAGGCAGTTTTATTGTTTAAATGTATAAGGTAGGATTTTTACACTTTAACAGTTTTTTTTCAAGCATTTCATTTTAAATGAAAAAATGATAATTGGGATTTTATTGTTTTAAGGCCGTCTGAAAGCTTTTGAATATGACCTGTCGGTCGGTTCGCTTCTTTCAGACGGCCTTTACATTGTGGTCAGTCGTGTTGATCCAAATGGTAGATCTGCGCCACGGCATCGATTAATTCGCTGTTGTCCGAGCCGGCTTTATTGAGCGTGCGTGTCGGAGAGTGGAGTAGTTTGTTGGTCAACTGGATGGAGAGGCGTTCGAGGACATCCTCGGCCGACACGCCTTTTGCCAGTTGCTTCATGGCATTTTCCAATACTTGGCGGCGCGCACGTTCGCCTTCGTCGCGCAAGGCGCGGATAAGCGGAACGCTTTGACGGTTTTTCTGCAGGCGGATAAATTCGCTGACTTTTTCTTCCACCATGCTTTCAGCCGCCGCCGCTGCTTTTTTGCGCGCATCTTTACCGCTTTGGACAATGTCCATCATGTCGTCTACGGTATAGAGATATGCGTCTTCCAATTCGCCGACTTCGGCTTCGATGTCGCGCGGAACGGCCAAATCCAGAAGGAAAACAGGCATGTTGTGGCGTTTTTTCAATGCGCGCTCAACCATGCCTTTGCCGACGAGGGGAAGTTGGCTGGCGGTGGAAGAAACGACCACGTCGTAATCGTGAAGAATATCGGGCAATTCATTCAACAGGCAGGCTTCGGCGTTGACGCCGAGTTTGTCGCACAATTCCTGCGCGCGCTGGTGTGTACGGTTGGCAACGGTAATGAGCTTGGGATTTTTGGCGGCAAAATAAGTGGCCACCAGTTCAATCATTTCGCCTGCGCCAATAAAGAGAACGTTCAGATCGGAAATGGAAGGGAAGATTTGCTCTGCCATTTTGACCGATGCAGAAGCCATGGAGACGGAGTTTTCGCCGACAGCAGTGTCGGTACGCACTTCTTTGGCAACGGCAAAGGTTTTTTGAAACAGGGCGTTTAAATGGGTGTTGATGCTTTCCTGTTCTTGCGCAACGCGGACGGCATCTTTGATTTGACCGAGAATTTGCGGTTCGCCCAAGACCATAGAATCTAAACCGCAGGCGACGCGGAAGGCATGGCGGACGGTTTCATTGTTATCCAAGGTATAGAGGTAAGGGCGGATTTCTTCGGCAGGCAGGTCGTGATATTGCGCCAACCAGTCGATGATTTTTTCGGTTTCACCGACGCAGTAGAGCTCGGTGCGGTTGCAGGTAGAAAGAATGACTGCTTCTTCCGCCGCCTCACTGCGCGCGAGGTTGGACACGGCATCCGGCAGATTTGCAGCTGCAAATGCCAGTTTTTCGCGTATGCTCAAGGGCGCGGTTTGGTGATTGAGTCCGACGACGGTAAGTTGCATGGTTATGGTATGACTGGGTAGTGTGTGTGGTGGGTATTATAGCTTAAGTGGGCTTTAAAATGAATGTGTTGGGAGAGAAGATGCAATGAGGTTTGCCATCGAAAAGGCCGTCTGAAAAGATTCAGACGGCCTTTTTATCATGAAAGGCTTAAACCGCTTCTGCTTCTTCTGCCAAGAAACCGCGCAATTTTTGCATGGCTTTGGATTCGATTTGGCGGATGCGTTCGGCAGATACGCCGTATTCGGCAGCCAATTCGTGCAGGGTTAAACCGCCATCGTCTTGCAACCAGCGGCTTTCAACGATACGGCGGCTGCGGTCGTCCAGTTGCGCCAAGGCGTTTTGCAGACCTTCGGTTTGCAGTACGTAGTGGGCTTGTTTGGACAACTGACGGCTAGGCTCTGCATCGTGGTCGGCCAACCAGTCGATAGGGGCAAAGTTGTCTTCGTCATCGTTGTTTTCCGCCATGATGCCGATGTCGTGACCGGTCATGCGTTGCTCCATTTCCAAGACTTCGGACAATTTGACACCCAAATCGTCGGCGATTTCTTGCGCTTCTTTTGGAGACAAGGCATTCAGGTTTTTACGCATGCTGCGCAGGTTGAAGAACAGTTTGCGTTGCGGTTTGGTGGTGGCAACGCGGACCAAACGCCAGTTGCGCAAAATGAATTCGTGGATTTCGGCTTTAATCCAATGTACGGCAAACGAAAATAGGCGCGCGCCGCGACTTGGTTCGTAGCGTTTGACGGCTTTCATCAGGCCGATATTGCCTTCTTGAATCAGGTCGGCTTGGTTGAGGCCGTAGCCGTCGTAGCCGCGTGCAATGGATACGACGACGCGAAGATGGGACAGAATAAGCTGTTTGGCGGCGTTGAGATCGCCTTTTTGTTGACGTTCGGCCAGTTGTGTTTCTTCTTCGGCGGTAAGCATGGGAATGCTGTTGACAGTATGAATGTATTGCTCGAGGCTACCGTTGCCGCTGTGGATAACGGGTAATGCAAAAGCTTTATTCATAAAGGATGCTCTCCTTGATTAGGCCGTCTGAAAACGGCTTTTGTTTATTTGTGTGACAAGCAGTATACCACTGCCTGTGGTTTGTTTTGTTATGGGTTGGATTTTTTCTGTAAATTAACGATAGATTCAATAGTTTTTACTGCTTGAATCGCAAGGGTTGATTGTCTTAGAAAATTTGAGTGATTTGCTAGGTTTTGGATAAGTATATTAC
>NZ_JBQCXF010000244.1:0-4332 GCF_051956635.1 Neisseria sp. P0022.S010
AATCAATCTGACCGATTAAGTAAGAAGAAATTTCCACTTCCTGCGGCGCAACCTGTACATTGTCAGAAGACAGCCATGCGTTGATCCAAGGAATCGGATTTTGGGTCGCACCTTCAAATCCGGCAGGGAGGCCAACCGCCTGCATACGCAGATTGGTGATGTATTCAACGTATTGCGCCAGAATTTCCTTATTCAGACCAATCATGGAACCGTCTTTAAACAGATAGGCCGCCCATTCTTTTTCCTGCTCCGCTGCTTTTTTGAAGAGTTTGAAACATTCGTCCTGCAATTCAACGGCGATTTCCGCCATCTCAGGGTCGTCTGAACCAGCGCGCATCAGGTTGAGCATATGCTGCGTACTGGTCAGGTGCAAGGCTTCGTCGCGGGCAATCAGTTTGATGATTTTGGCGTTGCCTTCCATCAATTCACGCTCGGCAAAGGCGAACGAGCAGGCGAATGAAACGTAGAAGCGGATGGCTTCCAATACGTTGACGCACATCAGGCAGAGATAGAGTTTTTTCTTCAACTCGCGCAAAGACACGGTAACGAGCTTGCCGCCGACATTGTGCGTGCCTTCACCCAACAGATTGTAATACTGAGTGTATTCAATCAAATCATCGTAATAGCAGGCAATGTCTTCAGCGCGGGCGATGATGTATTCGTTCTGCACGATGTCGTCGAACACGACCGACGGATCATTCACGATATTGCGAATGATGTGAGTGTAGCTGCGCGAGTGGATGGTCTCGCTAAAGCTCCACGTTTCAATCCAAGTTTCCAACTCGGGAATCGACACCAAAGGCAGCAAGGCAACGTTCGGACTGCGGCCTTGGATGGAATCGAGCAGGGTTTGGTATTTCAGATTGCTGATGAAAATATGTTTTTCATGTTCGGGCAGGTTGGCATAGTCGATACGGTCGCGCGACACGTCGATTTCTTCCGGCCGCCAAAAGAAAGACAGTTGTTTTTCAATCAGTTTTTCAAATACTTCGTATTTCTGCTGGTCATAACGGGCAACATTTACCGGCTGACCGAAAAACATCGGCTCTTTAAGCGCATCGTTTTTGGTTTTGGAAAAGGTGCTGTATGACATGACTAGGTGTTCGCAGGACATGGTTTTTTCTCAAGTTGATTTAAATCTAAAAGTAGGATAGGCGACTTCTAGGCTATGCAAAGCAGATGGGTCGTCTGAAAATTTTTATTTTGAGCCTTAATTGCAATCGTGGTACAATTTGTCTCAACAAAACGCATGAGCAGGCATGAAACTATTTCAGCGTTTGTCCGGCCTTTTTAGGCTACTAGCCCAAGAGCAGTTATAAAGCGAAGCCTGTACTAACAACCCTTACTTTTAAGTGAGGGTTGTTTTACTTTGGGCGTTTGATTCTCTTATTGACCAATGTATTATGTAATAATACAAAGAAACCAACCGGTTTTCTCCTTACTGTTGTTCCATGATTTTCTTTGTAATCCTTATCTCGGATATATGCACTATTAATGTAAATATGTACATCATGCTTGGGAGATTTGGCTCTTTGAAGTGAAAAGTAGATTTCATAATCCACTTTTTTACCGTTTTTATCCGTTACTGATATGGTCAGAAACTTATCGTCAGCCGAAGCAAAATAACATTTACTCCTACTGATTTCACGCATAATTTGCGGCAACATTTTTGAAACCTGATAACGTTCGAAACAAAAAATTCGTGTCTCTTTAGCCGTTACATAATGCAATGCAGGTTCAACATCTGATAACTTTTCTCCCTTACGTTTATTTTCGCCTCTTGTAAAACAATGTGAACTAAACTCGATGATACAGCGGTATCGTTTTTCCGCCGTACCATCACTTTTCGCAAGTTGAATATAATCGCAAGAAAATGCAGTTAAATGCGTTAAATCATATTCACTACCTTGATAATCAAATTTAAGAAAGGCTTTCAATTACTTCACCAAAGCCCTTATCAAATCTTACAAGCCCCCCCAGCACAGCCGTCATCCTGAATATCGGTCTGCGTATCATCCGCGCCGTCTCGGGTGTTGTGGTAGTACAGAGTTTTGACGCCGTATTTGTAGGCGGTCAGCAGATCTTTGAGCATTTGTTTCATGGAAACTTTGTTGCCTTCAAATTTACCCGGGTCGTAGGCGGTATTGGCGGAAATTGCCTGATCGACGAATTTTTGCATTACGCCGACGAGTTTCAGGTAGCCTTCGTTGCCTGGAAGCTGCCACAGGGTTTCGTAGGCGTCTTTCAGGGCTTCAAACTCCGGCACGACTTGTTTCAGGATGCCGTCTTTCGATGCTTTGACTGTTACCAAGCCGCGCGGCGGCTCGATGCCGTTGGTAGCATTGGCAATTTGCGAGCTGGTTTCAGACGGCATGAGTGCGGTCAGGGTGGAGTTGCGCAGGCCGTATTTGACGATGTCGGCGCGCAGGCTTTCCCAGTCGCACAACAGCGGTTCGCTGCACACGGCATCCAAGTCTTTTTTGTAAGTGTCGATGGGCAGTTTGCCTTGAGAATAAACGGTTTGGTTGAACAGCGGGCATGCGCCGTATTCTTTAGCGAGATTTACCGATGCTTTGAGCAGGTAATACTGCATGGCTTCAAAGGTGCGGTGGGTCAGGCCGAGCGCGGAATCGTCGCTGTAACGGACGCCGTTTTTCGCCAGATAATAGGCGTAGTTGATGACACCGATGCCGAGCGTGCGGCGGTTCATGGTCGCGGTGCGGGCGGCTTCGACCGGATAGTCTTGATAATCCAGCAAGGCATCGAGTGCGCGCACGGTCAAATCGGCAAGCCCTTCCAGCTCGTCCAAGCTGTTTAATGCGCCCAAGTTGAAGGCAGACAGGGTACACAGGGCGATTTCGCCGTTCGGATCGTTGATGTTATCCAACGGTTTGGTCGGCAGGGCAATTTCCATGCACAGGTTGGACTGGTGAACGGGGGCGACGCGCGGGTCAAACGGGCTGTGCGTGTTGCAGTGGTCAACGTTTTGGATGTAGATACGTCCCGTTCCGGCGCGTTCCTGCATCAGCGTGGAGAACAAATCGGTAGCAGACAAGGTGCACTTGCGGATATTCGGGTCTTGCTCGTATTTCGTGTAGAGACGTTCGAATTCGTCTTGGTCGGCAAAGAACGCGTCGTACAGGCCGGGAACTTCGTTAGGCGAGAACAGCGTGATGTTGCCGCCTTTAATCAGGCGGGTGTACAGCAGGCGGTTGATTTGCACGCCGTAATCAAGCTGGCGAATGCGATTGTCTTCCACGCCGCGGTTGTTTTTCAACACCAACAGGCTTTCGGCTTCGATGTGCCACAGAGGATAGAACAAAGTAGCCGCGCCGCCACGTACGCCGCCCTGCGAGCAGGACTTAACAGCCGCTTGGAACATTTTGAAGAATGGGATACAGCCGGTGTGTTGCGCTTCGCCGCCGCGGATTTCGCTGCCCAAACCACGGATGCGTCCGGCGTTGATGCCGATACCCGCACGTTGGGAAACGTATTTCACAATCGCGCTGGTGGTAGCATTGATGGAATCCAGACTGTCGTCGCATTCAATCAATACACAGCTTGAGAACTGGCGCGTAGGCGTGCGCACGCCGCTCATAATCGGGGTTGGCAGTGATACTTTAAACGTAGAAACGGCGTCGTAAAAACGTTTGACGTAATCCAAGCGCGTCTCTTTCGGATATTTACTGAAGAGACACATGGCCACCAAAATGTATAAGAACTGAGGCGTTTCATAAATTTGGCGGGTAACGCGGTTTTGAACCAGATATTTGCCTTCCAGCTGTTTTACGGCAGCATAAGAGAAGGTCATATCGCGGCTGTGGTCGATATAGGCATTAAGCTCGTCGAATTCTTCGCGGCTGTAATCTGCGATGATGTGGCGGTCGTATTTGCCTGCTTCGGCCAGTTTTTTAACGTGATCGTAGAGGTGAGGCGGTTCGAATTCGCCATAAGCGATTTTGCGTAGATGGAAAATGGCGAGGCGGGCAGCCAGATATTGATAATCGGGCGTATCTTGTGAGATCAGGTCGGCCGCGGCCTTGATGATGGTCTCATGGATATCGTCGGTACGGATACCGTTGTAAAACTGAATATGTGATTTAAGCTCGACTTGCGATACGGAGACGTTTTGTAAGCCTTCCGCCGCCCAAGTAACAACGCGGTGGATTTTGTCTAAATTGATATCTTCCAAGCGTCCGTCGCGTTTGGTTACTTTAATATTCGTTGCTGCATTCATTATTCAGTCTCCCCATTAAAAAACACAAGATACGGTATGTGATTGCTTTGAACGGCACAATATAATGTATTTTTCTTTGTTTAACTAGACTTGAC
>NZ_JBQCXF010000245.1:0-4328 GCF_051956635.1 Neisseria sp. P0022.S010
GATATAGGTAATCTCTTTCAGCTTCAATGCGCCTTCAAGTGCGATTGGGAAGTGGATGCCGCGGCCCAAGAAGAGTGCGCTGGTTTTCTTGGCAAATTTTTGCGCCCAAGCGGCGATTTGCGGCTCAAGATTGAGAACGTGCTGAATGCTGCCCGGAAGTTGACGCAATTCTTCGACGTATTCACGCGATTGTTCGTCGGAAACCAGACCGCGCTGTTTGCCCAAGGTAACGGCCAAGCCGAACAAGACAACCAGTTGCGTGGTGAACGCTTTGGTGGAGGCGACGCCGATTTCTGCGCCGGCGCGGGTGTACAGCACCAATTCGCTTTCACGCGGCAGGGCGGATTCCATCACGTTACAGATAGACAGGCTGTGTTTGTGTCCCAAGGATTGCGCGTATTTCAGGGCTTCCATGGTGTCCAGGGTTTCACCGGATTGGGAAATGGTGATGACCAATTGTTTCGGATCGGCAATCACGTCGCGGTAGCGGTATTCGCTGGCAATTTCCACGTCGGTCGGCACTTTGGCGATGGATTCGAGCCAGTATTTGGCGGTCAGCGCGGCATAGTAGGACGTACCGCAGGCAAGGATTTTGATGCTGTGGATATCGTCGAACACTTCGCGTGCATTCGCACCGAAGTTTTCAGGTTCAAAACCGCCATCCAAGAAGACTTCGGCAGTATCGGCGATGGCGCGGGGCTGCTCGTGGATTTCTTTTTGCATGAAGTGGCTGTATGGGCCCAACTCCAGCGAAGCGAGCGACAACTCGGATACTTTGACTTTGCGTTGGGTATCGGCACCGGTTTTGTCGATCAGTTTTTCAATACCGTTCGCGCTCAATACGGCGATGTCGCCGTCTTCCAAATAGGCGATGCGGCGGGTAAAGGCGATGACGGCGGATACGTCGGAGGCGATGAAGGTTTCTTGATCGCCCAGTGCCACCAGCAGCGGGCAGCCCATACGCGCGACCACCATTTCTTCGGGTTTGTCCTGCGCCATCACGGCGATGGCGTATGCACCGTGGAAACGGGCGGTGGCTGCGCGGACGGCTTCAAACAGTTTGCCGCCGTTTTGGGTGTATTCGTGATTGACGCTGTGGGCGATGACTTCGGTGTCGGTTTGCGATTCGAAGGTGTAACCCAAGGCCTTGAGGCGTTCGCGTTCGGCTTCGAAGTTTTCGATGATGCCGTTGTGGACGACGGCAATCATGCCGCCGGAGATGTGGGGGTGGGCGTTGGGTTCGGTTACGCCGCCGTGGGTTGCCCAGCGGGTATGGCCGATGCCAATGTGTCCGAACACGCCTTTTTCGCGTGCGGCGTCTTCCATCAGCTGCACGCGGCCGACGCGGCGCACGCGTTTGATTTTGCCGTCTGCGTTCACGGCGATACCCGACGAATCGTAGCCCCGATATTCAAGGCGTTTGAGACCGTCGGTCAGAAAATCGACTACATTGTGATTGGCGCGGATGGCGCCGACGATACCGCACATATAAGTTCCTTAGTATCAAAAGATTAACAAAATAACTGCCGTTCCGGCTCCCGGAGGCGGCAGCGGTAAAAAGCCGTTTTACATCATCCGAACGGCGCGGATTTGGGTTTCAGACGGCCTCTTGATGGAAAGGCCGTCTGAAAAACGGGTGGAATCGGCCGAACCTTATTTCTTATCGCCTTTTTCCGGCCTCACCCAGCCTTCGATCACGGTTTGGCGGGCGCGGGCGAGGGCGAGTTTGTTGTCTTCGACATTGCGGGTAATCGCACTGCCTGCGCCTGTGGTTACTTTGTTGCCGAGGGTGACGGGGGCGACTAGGACGCAGTTGGAGCCGATGCGGACTTCGTCGCCGATGACGGTTTTGTATTTGTTCACGCCGTCGTAGTTGGCAATAATCGTGCCTGCGCCGAAGTTGGTTTTGCTGCCGACTTCGGCGTCGCCGATGTAGGTGAGGTGGTTGGCTTTGGTGCCTTTGCCGATGGCGGCGTTTTTGATTTCGACGAAGTTGCCGACGTGTACGTCGTCTGAAAGGCGGGCTTGCGGACGCAGGCGGGCGTAGGGGCCGATTTGGTTGTTTTGTCCGACTTCGCAGTCTTCGAGGTGGGAGAAGGGGGCGATTTTGCTGTTTGCGCCGATTTTGGCGTTTTTGATGACGCAGTTTGCGCCGATTTCGACGTTGTCGCCGATTTCGATGTCGCCTTCGAGGACGACGTTGACGTCAATCACGACGTCTTGTCCGTGTTTCAGACGACCCCTTAAGTCGAAGCGGGCGGGGTCGCGCAGGGTAACGCCTGCTTTGAGCAATTCTTGCGCTTGTTCGGTTTGGAAGATGCGTTCGAGTTCGGCGAGCTGGAGTTTGTTGTTCACGCCGGCGGCGAGGTGGGAGGCGCGCACTTGGACGGGATGGACTTTGATGCCGTCGGCAACGGCTTTGGCGATGAGGTCGGTCAGGTAGTATTCGCCTTGGGCGTTGTTGCTGGAGAGGCTGTTCAGCCAGTTTTCGAGTTTGGCGTTAGGCAGGACGAGGATGCCTGTGTTGATTTCGCGGACGGCTTTTTGGGCGGCGTCGGCGTCTTTTTCTTCGACGATGGCGGTTACGCTGCCTTGGCTGTCGCGGATGATGCGGCCCAAGCCTGTCGGGTCGGCGGGAACGTCGGTCAACAGTCCGACTTCGCTGCCGGCGGCTTCGAGCAGGGTTTCGAGGGTGGCGGTGTCAATCAGGGGAACGTCGCCGTACAACACCAGCGTGCGGCCTTCGGCGGCAAGGTGGGGCAGGGCGGTTTTGACGGCGTGGCCGGTGCCGAGTTGTTCGGTTTGTTCGACCCAGACGACGTCGCGTTTGACAGTGTCTAAAACTTGGTCTTTGCCGTGTCCGATGACGACGCAGATGTTTTGCGGATTAAGCGCGGCGGCGGTGTCGATAACGCGCTCGACCATGGGCTTGCCGCCGATTCGGTGCAGCACTTTGGGCATTTTGGAATACATGCGCGTGCCTTTGCCGGCGGCGAGGATGACGATATTTAAAGCTGTCTGAGCCATGATACGGTTTCCGTTGTCGTTGTTTGAGGCCGTCTGAAAAGTGTGGCAACAAGTGTTGATTGTTTTTCACTCCGTTTCAGACGGCCTTGGGGATATTGTTATTTGGTTGCTGGCTGTTGGTTGGCAAATTGCGGTTTTTGCCAGTGCTGGCCGCGTTCGCCGTGTTCAGCATGATCCGCTTGGTTGGATTGGACGACGCGGCGCTCAGGACGGAATTGGTTGTAATTCATGTTTTTAGAATAAGTCCCGTCCTGATAAACGATAGGTGTGCCGGTAGCATATTTTTGGCGTACGGCGGTACGACCGGATTCGTTGGTGTAGGTTTCCCAAGAGCAACCGGCCAAAACGGCGGCGGCGGTCAGAATTAAAGCGAGTTTACGCATGATGTTGTCCTTGTTTTTAAATGTCGGCAATACCGTGTATTGTACTTGTTTTTTCAAAACTTCACGGCAGCTTTGTGCAAAATTCAAGCAAACCCTGCATATCTTTCGCTATGCCGTCGGCAAATGGCAACGGATGGGCTTTTTCGCCGTACCAAACGGTCTTCATGCCCAAGGCTTTGGCTTGGTGCAGATTGTCGGCGCTGTCGTCCACCATAACGCACTGTTCGGATTTGACGCCCAACAGGCAGCAGACGTTGAGATAGGCTTGCGGATTGGGTTTGTAGAGCAGGCCGAAGTCGTCCGTGCCGAACAAGCCGTCAAAATGCGCTTCCAAGCCCAACGCCTCAACCAATGCGCGGACATAAAACGACGGCCCATTGGAAAATACGGCTTTTCGCCCTTTCAGACGGCCTAAAACGTCATCAGTTCCATCCATACCCTTCACCTTTGCCAAAATTTGCTTAAGCGGGTGACTTTCACGCAAAAATTCATCGATATCGACTTCAGGATGGTGGATTTGCAAACCGGCAAGCGTCGCGCCGTATCGGTGCCAATAATCTTGGCGCAGATGGGAGGCGGCTTCTTCGGAAAGCTTCAGACGGCCTGCCATGTATTCGGTCATGGCGCGGTTGATGATGTAGAAAATGCCGGCTTCGGCATTGTGCAAAGTGTTGTCGAGGTCAAACAGCCAAACGGGGGAATGATTCATATCGTGCCTTGATATGCAGATTTTGTTATGATATTTCGTATTTTACCCGTACAAAGGAAAGAAAATGAAACTGAAATTGTCCGCCTTGGCCCTGTTGCTGGCTTCGGCAAACCTGTACGCCCAAACCGAAGTGCGTTTGGCCGTACACAAATCCTTCAGCCTGCCCCAATCCGTCATCGCGCAATTTGAAAAAGCCAACGATGCCAAAG
>NZ_JBQCXF010000246.1:0-4327 GCF_051956635.1 Neisseria sp. P0022.S010
TTACATATATGTGCAAAAAAATCTAACATCATTAACAAAAGTTAACTGCATTGATACTGCCTTTCACACGCTTATCGGTTATATTTCCAAACCTGATGAAACATTAGGAAAACACCGTGTCTGTTGCACTTTCCCGCTATCCGACTTTTATTTTCTTAGCACTCGCCCTACTCTGTTCCAGTCTGCCTGCACATGCCGATCCGTTTCTGGCCACTTTGAACGACTTCCACCCGAATTGCGACATCCGACAGCTCAATTTATCCGCCGACCAACACGCCGCCCTGCGCCGCCTGCGTACCGACTTCAAACAAATCAACGATAAAGCCTACCGTAAAACCGTACGCTCCGACCGCAACCGCCGTCAAACCATCATCAAAATCCTCTCCGGCGACTCATTCGACTCAAACGCTGCCCGCGATTATGTTGAAAACCGCTACCTCTCCAGCATGGACTATGCGGTGGATGAAATGGAAATCCAATACCGCTTCTATCATCTGCTCAATCCGCGCCAACGCCAGCAATGGTTGTCTTCATGCTTGCGCTGATGGATAAATAAAAATACAAAAAGGCCGTCTGAAACCATATTCAGACGGCCTTTACTTTTTCAGCCTTAATCCAACACTCTTTCTTCCGGCAACCGGCCTGCCCAGTCGCAGGCAAACTGCCATGCCGAACGGCCTGAACGGCTGCCGCGCATTTGCGCCCATTGCAACGCGGCTTGGCGCGCCGTATCGTCAAAAGGCACATTGAAATCGTCCAACCAGTTGGCTACGGCGGTCAAATAATCGTTTTGATCGAAAGGATAAAAACTCAGCCATAAGCCGAAGCGGTCGGAAAGGGAGATTTTCTCCTCGACGGCCTCTTTCTGATGAATTTCTCCGCGAGTGCCCGTAGTACCGCCGTTTTCATCCATGTATTCGGGAATTAAATGACGGCGGTTGGAAGTGGCATAAACCAAAACATTGGTGCACCGTTGCGACAGTCCGCCGTCTAAAGCAGTTTTCAAGGCTTTATAGGTTTCATCGCCGGTTTCAAACGACAAATCATCGCAGAAAACGATAAATTTCTCAGGACGGTCGGACAACAGCGTCAACAAAGCCGGCAAGCTGATCAAATCGCTTTTGTCCACTTCAATCAGTCGCAAGCCGCGCTCGGCGTATTCGTGCAACAACGCTTTAACCAAGGAGGATTTGCCCGTACCGCGCGCACCGGTCATCAAGACATTATTTGCCGGACGGCCTGCCAAAAATTGCTCGGTATTGCGTTTCAGCCTGTCGGTTTGCGAACCGACTGCCGCCAATCTGCCCAAAGGAAACGTATGCGGACGCGGCAGGCTTTCCAAAATACCTTTTTTGCCCACGCTGTGCCAACGGTAGGCCAAAGCGCACCAGTCGGTTTTATCTGCTTCGTCAGGCAGGATTAAATCCAGACGGTTTAAAACGGAATTAGCTTTTTTCAAAAAATTGGATAATTTCATTTCGGCTTTCTTTTTTTTCAGACGGCCTTTTGAGCCAATACTCGCATCACGGTATCGACAACGGCTTGGGTTTGCGGATCGATTTCAATATTGATGAGGTCGCCTTCTTTGCGGCTGCCAAACAGGGTACGCTTCAAAGTCTCCGGAATCAGGTGTACGCAAAATTCCCTGTCGCTGACTTCGCCTATGGTCAGGCTGCAACCGTCCAAACCGACAAAGCCTTTGGTCAGGATATAGGGCTTAAGGTTTTCCGGCAGCTTAAACCAAACTGTGCGGTTGAACTCGCTGGATTCGATACGGGAAATTCGGGTAACCGCCATCACATGGCCGCTCATCAAATGACCGCCGATTTCGTCGCCAAACCGCGCCGCGCGTTCCAAATTAACACTGTCGCCGACTTTCAAGCTGCCAAGATTGGTTTTGCGTAAGGTCTCGTCCATCAAATCAAAGCTGACTTTGTTGCCGTCGATTCGGGTGATGGTCAGGCAGCAGCCATTGTTGGCGACAGAGGCGCCGGTTTGCAGATTGTCGGCGATTTTGGGAGGCAGCTCGACTGTGTGGGTACGAAAGTCGGGCGAAGGTTGGGCGATGTCTGTAATTTTGCCCATGCCTTGTACGATGCCTGTAAACATGATGTCTTCTTTCCGATGGTACGATAAGGCGGATATTGTAGCATTTTCCAGGCACAAAGGCCGTCTGAAAGCGGTGATGGCGATGGTTTGGGGTATAATCGGATTTTTATTTCCGCAGCCCGATCATGCTCAGCTACCGCCACGCCTTCCATGCCGGCAACCATGCCGATATGCTCAAGCACTTTATCCTCTTCCTCGTCCTCGAATATTTCAACCGCAAAGACAAGCCCTATTGGTATATCGATACGCACAGCGGTGCCGGTTTGTATGATTTGAGCGGCGATGAAGCGCAAAAAGTCGGCGAATACAAACAAGGCATTGCGCTCTTGGAACAAGCTGACAAGCTGCCTGCCGAATTGGCCGAATTTGTGGGCCGTCTGAAACAAATACTGCCGCGAGACAACCTTTACTGCGGCTCGCCTTGGCTGGCACAGGCACTCACGCGCGATAGCGACAAAATGCGCCTCTTTGAGCTGCACCCTGCTGATTTTGTCCATTTGCAAAACAATATGCGCGAAGTCCGTCCTGCGCGTAAAGTACAGGTCAGTCAAGCGGACGGTTATCAGGGCTTGATTTCATTACTGCCTCCTCCGCCGCGCCGCGCCGCGGTCTTGATTGATCCGCCCTACGAAGAAAAACAAGACTACCGCCGTGTCGTCCAAGTTTTGAAAGATGCTTTAAAACGCTTTGAAACCGGCTGCTACATGGTTTGGTATCCCTGCCTGAGCCGTGAAGAAAGCCGCAAACTGCCGGACGAACTCAAAAAAATCGCTCCCGACAATTATCTGCACGCCGAGCTTCATGTCCATACGCCGCGCAGCGACGGCTTCGGTATGCACGGCAGCGGCATGTTCGTCATCAATCCGCCCTATATGCTTGCTGAACAGTTGCAAAACAATCTGCCCGAACTTTCCAAAATTTTGGCGCAAGATGCCGGCGCGCATTATGTATTGGAAAGCAAAACGAAATAAACGCTGCCGTCTGAACCTATACCCAAGCACTTCGATTTTGCCGCCATACCCGTTCAGACGGCCTTAACCCTTTATACTTAAGCCTTTTTCCACTACAATTCACAACATAACAATTAACGGCTGTCCCTCATGAATATACGCACACCCCTAGCCTGCACGCTCCTGCTTTGCGCGTGCAGCGAATCAGTAAAAAACGAATTTAAAGAAGAATTTACCCAAAGTTTCCGCACCGAATTTGTCCGCTCGGCAACCGAAGCCTGCGTAGAAAAAGCTGCAGGAAAAAGCCCGTTTGATTCCGCGACTACTGAAAAAATCTGCCGCTGCATCGGTGAAAAAACAGTCGACCAAATCAATCCTGAAGAAGCGACATCGCTTTTGGGCGGCAGCGACTCCATGAGCGACGAGCTGAAAAAACGCATCAAAGACACCAGCATCGCCTGCACTAAAGAAGTTTTAGGCATGGCCGAGAGCAAAACCAAATAAACACGCCGTTTTCAGACGGCCTGAAATTGAAAAATATTCGATTCAAACTTAGGAAAAGAGTGAAACCATGAAGACACTGAACCAATTCTTAGCCCAACACCTGCCCGAACACAAACTGCCGCAAGAGCTGGCGAGCGTACTGGAATCCGTGGCCGCCGCTTGTTTGGACATCAACGCCAAAGTCCGCCTCGGCGCGCTTTCCGGCGTTTTGGGTATGGCAGGTACCGGCAACATCCAAGGCGAAGACCAAAAGAAACTTGACGTCATCGCCAACAACATCATGATTGATGTTTTAAAAGCCAATGCCAACATCGCAGGCCTTGCCAGCGAAGAAGAAGACACCTATGTCGCCACACACGAAAACGGCGGCTATTTGGTATTGTTTGATCCGCTGGACGGCTCTTCCAATATCGACGTCAACATCTCCGTTGGCACCATCTTCTCCATTTTGGCGAAACCTGAAGGCGAATTGACTACCGAATCTTTCCTGCAAAAAGGCCGCGACCAAGTAGCCGCAGGTTATGTTTTATACGGTCCGCAAACCCAACTGGTACTGACTGTCGGTCACGGCGTATTTGTCTTCACTTTGGACGATGCCAACCAATTCCTGCTGACCAAAGAAAATCCGCGCGTTCCAGAATCCACTAAAGAATTCGCCATCAATATGTCCAACCAAAGACATTGGTTCGCCCCTGTTCAACAATACATTGACGAATTGCTGGCAGGCGAAACCGGCGTACGCGGCAAAAACTACAATATGCGCT
>NZ_JBQCXF010000247.1:0-4307 GCF_051956635.1 Neisseria sp. P0022.S010
CCCATTTTCAGCGTATCGAGGCGTTCGCGCGTTTGATTCACATCCACGCACTGCTGATATTGGACTTCCATTACCGTACCGCCGGTAAATTCGACGGAGAAATTCAGGCCTTTGGTTACCAAAAAGAACACGGCGGCGATAAACGTAACCAACGAAATAAAGGTCGTCAGTTTGCCGTAGCTCATAAACGGAATATCGCGTTTGATTTTAAATAATTCCATGTTTTACTCCTTGCCTTCTGCCATTTCAGCTTTCGGCTTCCATACCGCACCAATGGAAATATTCCGCAATTTGCGACGGCGGCCGTACCACAGGTTAACCAAAGCACGGAACACGACCACAGACGAATACATCGAGGTCAGAATACCGATACAGTGCACAACGGCAAAACCACGTACAGGGCCGGAACCGAATACCAACAAAGCAATACCGGCAATCAGAGAGGTCAAGTTAGAGTCGACAATGGTTGCCCAAGCATGTTGGAAACCGAGGTTGATGGCCTGTTGAGGTGGTATACCTGCGCGTAATTCTTCACGGATACGTTCGTTAATCAATACGTTGGAGTCAATCGCCATACCCAATGTCAATGCCAACGCAGCAATACCCGGCAGGGTCAGCGTTGCCTGCATGGCAGACAAAATACCTACCAAGAACA
This sequence comes from Neisseria sp. P0022.S010, assembly GCF_051956635.1. NCBI lineage: Bacteria > Pseudomonadati > Pseudomonadota > Betaproteobacteria > Neisseriales > Neisseriaceae > Neisseria > Neisseria sp. P0022.S010. The sequence continues at coordinate 656 of NZ_JBQCXF010000247.1, forward strand.
AGATATTGGTACTCAAAGCGATGGTAGAGAAGAAACCCATCAGGCGGTAGTAAACCACCATAAATGCGGCAACGGCGGCAAAGCCCCACAAGGTAGAATTGAAACCTTTTTCAATGTTTTCCTTACCCAAAGACGGGCCGATGGTACGTTCTTCGACAATCTGCATAGGCGCAGCCAGCGAACCGGCACGCAGCAACAATGAAGTATCGTTAGCTTCGGCAGTTGTCATGCTACCGGAAATTTCCACACGGCCACCGGTAATGGCGGAGCGGATGACAGGCGCAGTCACAACTTCGGATTTACCTTGGTCGATCAACACCATAGCCATACGTTTACCCACATTGGCCGAAGTCAATTCGCCAAAAATGCTGCCACCTGCGCTGTCCAAGCTCAGGCTCACAGCAGGAGCGCCCATTTGGTCAAAGCTAGGTTGCGCGTCGTTGATGTTGTCGCCGGTCAGTTCAACTTGTTTGTTGACCAAAATAGTTTCCGGACGATCACCACCGCTTGACAGCAACTCGTAACCAGTTGGCACATTACCGTTCAAGGCTTCTTGCAATTTAATCGGATCGTCTTCCACCATGCGCACTTCCAAAGTCGCGGTACGACCGATAATGTCTTTTGCTTTGGCAGTATCTTGTACACCCGGCAGCTGTACGACAATGCGATCAAGGCCGGATTGTTGAATAACTGGTTCTGCCACACCCAATTCGTTCACACGGTTGTGCAAAGTGTTGATGTTTTGTTTTACCGCATCAGTGCGTACTTTATTGATCGCCTCTTCAGACAGAGTTAGCAGGATATTGTTGCCGTCTGCAAGCAAAGTGGCTTCAGGGAACATTTTTTGCAACTGAGGCAAGGCCTTTTGTACATCGGCAGCATCTTGCAGAGGCACGGTCAGACCGTTTTCAGTCTGATGTACCGTACCGGTACGGATTTTTTCGCGGCGCAATTCGCGGCGGATGTCGCCGGCGTAACGTTCAAACGTTTTCTGCATCGCGGCTTTCATGTCCACCTGCATGGTGAAATGCACACCGCCGCGCAAGTCCAGACCCAAGAACATCGGATTGGCTTTAATTTTCGCCATCCACTCAGGACTGTCCGCCAAAAGATTGAGCGCGGTAATATAGCCTTCGCCCAAAGTGTTTTCGATGACATCACGCGCTTTCAATTGCGTTTCAGTATCTTTAAAACGCACTTTCAGCGAGTTATCGACAATGAACATACCGTCAGTCTGAATACCTGCGCTTTGCAACGCAGAAGACACTTTAGACTGGGTTTGCTCATTGATAACGATGGCTTGTCGGTTGGTCGATACCTGTACAGCAGGCGTTTCACCGAAAAGGTTGGGCAGCGAATATACGGCCGCAACCACAATCGTGAACGCAATCAGCAGGTATTTCCATAAAGGATAACGGTTCATGGTAAACCTTTGCTTTATTTATAAAGGCAAACAGCCGCACTCGGAAAATGAGGCGGCTTTTCGCAAAAAAACGGATTATTCGGCTTTCGCGGCAATCGCGTTGCGTTCCACTTCCACTTCGATTCTCGCACCTTGGCCGATGTCGACAGTGTAGAATTGCTCGCCGACTTTGGTCACACGGCCTTTGAACCCTGCAGCCAAAACGACTTTATCGCCTACTTTCAAAGCAGCCAGCATAGCTTGGTGTGCTTTGAATTTCTTTTGTTGAGGACGCATAATCAGGAAGTAAAACACCACCATAATCAGCAGTAAAGGGGCAAATTGAGCCACAGCTTGATTCATAATATATCCGTTCTTTTGAGTTTTAAGATAAAGTAAAAAACTGCATACAGCCCAAAACGCAGTTGGTCGGACTGTAAAATTGAGCTATTCTAAAGGCCGTCTGAAAAATTTCCAAGCATTTCCGTATTTATTAACCATATTTAGCAGTCCGTGCGACTCGTTCGAGACACACTTTCCATGCTTAAAAAAATCATTTGGCGCGTGCGTACCCTACTGCGTCGATTACTTGGCAAAAATGCCCGCACCGTATGGATTTCCCATCCTATATTTCTGCAGCACCAGCCGGGCACCAACCACCCCGACAAGCCAGAACGCATCAGCGCCATTCAAGCCGCCTTAAAAAAGGAAGGCATTTGGCGTCATCTGCAAACCGCTGAAGCACCCGAAATAAAAGATGCGCAACTGGCATTGGTCCACTCGCGCAACTATCTGCACGAATTAGAGGCCGCACAGCCGCTCCCCGGCAAAATCCACCGCATCGATGACGATACCGTCATCTGCCACGACTCCCTCCAAGCCGCCCGTTTTGCGGCCGGCGCCGTCGTCAAGGCAGTCGATATGGTGATGAATAAAAAGGCCTGGCATGCTTTTTGCGGCATCCGCCCACCCGGCCACCATGCCCACAGTAACAGCGCCGGCGGATTTTGCCTGATCAACAACGTTGCCGCCGGCATGATGCACGCCATTGCCCAATACCGCCTGCAACGAATTGCCGTCATCGATTTCGACGTCCACTTCGGCGATGGAACGGCGGAGATTCTCCAAGACGATCCGCGCGTGATGTTTTTCAACCTGTTTGAAACCGACATCTTTCCCTTCCCGGAAGCGGAACAATACGCCGGCAATAAGAATATGCTGCATACGCCCCTCAAACCGGGCACAGGCAGCCGTATCTTCCGCACGACCATCCGCGAACAATGGCTGCCCAAGCTCACGGCCTTCCGCCCCGAGTTGGTGTTGCTTTCGGCAGGTTTTGACGGGCACAAACAAGACGAAACAGGCCGTCTGAACCTGCATGAAGCCGATTTTGCCTGGTTGACGCACAAAATCGTCCAAGCAACGACAAGCTGTCAAGGACGTGTCGTTTCCGTACTGGAGGGCGGATATACCTTGGAATCCATGTCTAAATCCGCCGCCGCCCACATCCGCGTATTGGCAGGCTTAAGCAAGGCCGACTACGTCATCGCCTACCAAAAGCATTTGAAGCGCGGCAAAAGTAACAATCCTACGCAATAACGCATTTAAACTATCGACCCAGGCCGTCTGAAAACACATCATCCGTTTCAGACGGCCGGCCTTTTTTTTCATTTACACACGTTAATTTGAGCAAAGACAAACCATTTCCATATTATCAGTAGTAAAATAACAAAAATAAAACGGACAAATAAAAATAGTTCACACACCTCACTGCTACCCTTTCCCCAATTGACCGTCTTTTCAGACGGCCTCCATTTAAAAAAAGGAGCGTTACAATGAAAGCAGCACGTTTTTACAATAAAGGCGACATCCGCATCGAAGACATTCCAGAGCCAACCGTCGCTCCGGGTACTGTCGGCATTAATGTTGCGTGGTGCGGTATCTGCGGTACCGACCTGCACGAATTCATGGAAGGCCCGATTTTCATTCCGCCTTGCGGCCATCCACACCCAATCTCAGGCGAGTCAGCACCAGTCACCATGGGTCACGAGTTCTCCGGCGTGGTTTATGCCGTAGGCGAAGGCGTGGACGACATCAAAGTCGGCCAACACGTCGTGGTCGAACCCTACATCATCCGCGACGACGTACCGACCGGCGAAGGCAGCAACTACCACCTCTCCAAAGACATGAACTTCATCGGCTTGGGCGGCTGCGGTGGCGGCTTGTCTGAAAAAATCGCCGTCAAACGCC
>NZ_JBQCXF010000248.1:0-4298 GCF_051956635.1 Neisseria sp. P0022.S010
AAATAGCCCTGTGGCTTTACTCTTAATTGCCACATTCAACACTCTATATCTCTATATTACTGGCGCTTTAGTCCCATCTACTCTTACAATCTCTACTTTCTCCAATAAAACAATCATAAATTTAGAATGTCCCTATTATTGAGTAACGAAAAGATTCAACAAAAATTTGAACAAGCATATCACTCCTTTATCGAAGAGGAAAATTACGAGGAAGCGCTTAAACGCGCCGAGATTCTTTGCCTTCTCAACCCCAAATCTGCAGAATTTCATCATAAAGTTGCTTATGTCTATCTAAAGCAATTGAAATGGGAAAAAGCCATTGAGGCTGAAATGAAAACATTAGAGCTGGATAGCACCTATATTCCTGCTTTGGATTTACTTGCACATGCTTACGGCGCTCTAGATAATTGGGAAAAAACCGGGTTTTACGGTCATCAAGCTTTGGTTCTAAAAGATAAAGTCATCCCAGACCTAGAACATGAAATCATTCCGACACCAGCTCCAAAAAACGGCAAACGGATTATCTCATTTTCTTTATTTGGCAATAATTCCAAATATATTGAGCCTGCCGTCTTAAACACCCAGCTTGCTCCTGTGCTTTTCCCTGGTTGGACATGTCGTTTTTATGTCGACGATTCTGTATCGGCTGAAGCTATTCAACGAGTTAGAAATAACGGAGCAGAAGTAATTAAGGTTGGCGCACCGTTGGACAACTGGCCGGGTACGATGTGGCGCTTTCTTGCCATTAATGATCCCGAGGTGGAATACGTTATTTTCCGTGATGCAGATTCTATTATTTGTTATCGTGATGCAGCGGCCGTATCCGAATGGATAAAAAGTGGCACCCTATTCCACACTATTCGCGACTCAGGCTCGCATACCGCCCTAATTCTTGCAGGTATGTGGGGCGCTAAAGCGGGTGCAGTCCCAGATATGCAGGAAAGGATTCAGAACTTTGTCGACGAGGGCTACCCTTCCAGACATTTTGCCGACCAAGATTTTCTAGAAAAAGAATTGTGGGCCTATATCCGTCAGAATCTGTTCGCACATGACAGATTATTTGATTTCTGTAATGCACACGAAATTCCCGGCGAGTTTTACCCTAATTATCAAATCGCTTTCAGCGAAGGGGTTACCAGCTTTAACGCAACGACTGATTGTGAAGACGGCAGCCTGGCAAAATGGACGCTGTACTCCAGTGCTTCGCCTTTGGTCAATCCGGACTACTCGCTCAATGTTGTTCCTGAATTTAAAGTCTGCAGTTATGTGACTGAAGTAAAAAACGGAGCGGTTTCAGCATTTTTGCCGAAGAGATATGGTAATGCGATTAAAGCAAAACTGGCCAGAATCAACATCGAACAAATATAATTTGATTTGATTCCTATATATCTCATTTAATGAACTCGTTATTTATGAGCAAACACATTCTCCTCGGCATTACCGGCGGTATTGCGGCGTATAAATCTTGCGAACTGGTCAGACTGCTGAAAAAGCAAGGATATTCTGTATCAGTGGTGATGACAGATTCTGCGACAGAATTTGTCTCCCCACTGACTTTCCAAGCTTTAACTGGCAACCCTGTTTTATCGGATACCTATTCAGGTGCTTCAAATAATGGCATGGCGCACATCAATCTGACGCGTGAAGCTGACGCATTTCTTATTGCGCCAGCCACTGCCAATACGATTGCCAAAATTGCCAACGGATTAGCTGATAATCTACTGACCAACTTGGTGGCAGCTAGAAAATGTCCTTTGGCCGTTGCACCTGCAATGAATGTCGAAATGTGGAACAACCCTGCCAACCTGCGCAATATTGAGCAACTGGTTTCAGACGGCATTACCGTGTTTTACCCAAACAGTGGCGAACAGGCTTGCGGTGAAACAGGTACAGGTAGAATGGTCGAAGCGGTCGATCTGGCAGATTTGCTAGAAGATTTATGGACACCCAAGCTACTGAGCGGCAAAAAAGTTCTGATTACAGCCGGCGCAACGTTTGAAGCCATTGATCCTGTCCGCGGCATTACCAATATTTCCAGCGGACAAATGGGCATGGCTTTAGCGCGCGCGTGCCGTGCTGCCGGAGCGAAAGTCACGCTGATTTACGGTCAAATTCAGACGGCCTTGCCAGCAGGCTTGGCTCATTCCGAACAAGCTGTCAGCGCAGAAGCCATGTATCAGGCAGTTCACCGCCATATCCATGAGCAGGATGTCTTTATTTCCGTTGCAGCCGTTGCAGACTATAAAGTCAAAAACAGCAGCAACGAGAAACTGAAGAAAAACGGTAATCAGCCCCCGGTTATCGAACTGACGGAAAATCCAGATATTCTCGCATCCGTTGCCGCTCTGCCTTCTCCACCATTCTGCGTCGGCTTTGCTGCCGAAAGCCATCAAGTCTTGGAATTTGCTCGGGCAAAACGTTTGCGCAAAAACGTACCGATGTTGGTAGCCAACCAAGTTTCCGTTTCCATGGGTAAGCCAACCAATCAAATCACTATTATTGATGACCTTGCCGAAACCTCATTTCCGGAAACATCCAAACGCCAAGCAGCAAATGAAATCGTCAAACGCCTGGCTGAATTATTGGCTTGATCAAACAAAAGGCCGTCTGAAAGTTTTTCAGACGGCCTTTTGTTCAAACACATTAAATCACAAACCCAATTCGCGCAGAAAACGAATATCGTCTGCCCAACCGGATTTCACTTTCACCCAAATCTTTAAAAAGACTTTGGTACCAAATAATTTTTCCATATCAAGGCGGGCTTCAGTAGAAATTTTCTTCAATTTCTCCCCGCCCTTGCCAATCAAAATCGCCTTTTGACTGTCTTTATCGACCAACACCGCGATATAAATGCGGAACAGTCCGCTTTCCTCTTCCTCAAACTGCTCCACTTCAACATTCATCGCATACGGTAGCTCTTCACCCAAATAGCGGAACAGTTTTTCACGCACAATTTCCATCGCCAAGAATCGGCTGGATTTGTCCGTGACCATATCTTCCGGATACATCGGGATACTTTCCGGCAGATAAGGCTTGAGCAGTTCCAACAGATTGGCAATACGCAGGCCATGTTTCGCGCTGACTGCCTCGCTGGCGGCAAATTCAAACTCTTGGCGTACTTCATTGATAAACGCCTCAAGCGCAAATTTGTCTTTGGCTTTGTCTTTATCGATTTTATTGACCACCAATACCACAGGCGTATGCTTAGGCAACTGCTTCAGTACCACGCGGTCGGCATCGGTAAAGCGCATGGCTTCCACCACAAAAATCACCACGTCCACGCCGCTCAACGCTTCGGTTACGTTTTGATTAAGACGGTCATTCAAAGCATTGCGGTGATTGGTTTGAAAACCCGGCGTATCGACAAACACAAATTGCGCCGTGTCGTCGGTGTAAATACCGGTTACACGGTTGCGCGTGGTTTGTGCTTTTTTACTGGTAATACTGATTTTCTGACCGATTAAATGGTTCATCAGCGTGGATTTGCCGACATTAGGACGACCCACGATGGCCACAAAGCCGCAACGATAATCCGTCGGGTGTTGCGACTCGTTTTGCAAAAAGGTTTCGATATCCATTTATATATGACTTTCTTGATTGTTTCAGACGGCCTTTGCATTTTCTCAAAGGCCGTCTGAAGTATTATTTTTTAGATTTTTTCAAAGGAAACTTCTGTTCCAACCATTCTAAGGCTTCACATGCCGCTTTTTGCTCGGCTACTTTCCGACTGCTGCCGCGTGCGTTACAGATGAAACCGAGTTCGCCCAAATCACAGGAAATCACAAACATCGCATCAGCCGTTTGCTCCGCCTGCTCTTCGATTCGGTATTTCGGAAGGGCAAAGCGGCGTGCCTGCAAGGCTTCCTGCAAAGCGGTTTTACTGTCTTTCTTGCCGATATTCAAATCCGCACGTTTCACGCGTTCCGCAAACAAATGGCGAACCACTTTTTCCGCCGCAGAAAAATCCGCGTCAAAACTGACCGCCGCAAACATCGCCTCCATCGCATCGGCCAAAATCGAAGGCCGTCTGAAACCGCCGCTCTTCAACTCACCGGCACCCAAATACAAACCGTCGCCGACATTCATTTCCAACGCGATTTCAGCCAATACACCTTCATTCACCAAAGCCGCGCGCATCCGCGACAACTCGCCTTCCGACAATTTCGGAAAAGCGTCAAACAACATCCGCGCCACGGAATAGTTCAAAATCGAATCGCCGACAAATTCAAAACGCTCATTGTGTTTGGCATTGTAGCTGCGGTGGGTCAAAGCCTGCTGAAGCAGCTCCATATTGCGGA
>NZ_JBQCXF010000249.1:0-4294 GCF_051956635.1 Neisseria sp. P0022.S010
AAAGTGCGAAGGCATACAAAGATTTGCATAATTGATTCTAATAAAGGCTGTTTGAATGATTTTCAGACGGCCTTTATTGTTTTATATTGCTTTCAAAATATCAGAATCTTGATTGCAAATGATTCTATGAAATAGCCGTAAATGTTATACTTAGCCTCTTGTTTGCCGATTGGGAAGAAACAGTCATTAGATAATGCGGATAGATGCCGCCTTTCATGGCAGACTGAGGTTTTTAAAACAAATGTAACGGCAGAATAAACAGGCTGCCGGACAACATTCAAATCGATGAAATGGATAGCAGAAAATGAGCAGAATCCAACAAACTTTCTCAGCGCTCAATGGCGCAAAAGCACTGATTCCTTATATTACGGTGGGCGATCCCAGCCTTGAGACAACCTTGGCATTGATGCATAGCCTGGTGGCTAATGGTGCTGATATTTTGGAACTGGGTGTGCCGTTTTCTGACCCGATGGCGGATGGCCCGACTATTCAACGTGCGGCTGAAAGGGCATTGGCAAATCATGTTTCCTTGCACGACGTATTGGAAACAGTACGCTTGTTCCGCCAAACCAATGATAAAACGCCGGTTGTATTAATGGGCTATTTGAACCCAGTACATAAAATGGGTTATCAGGCGTTTGCACAAGCGGCTGCCGAAGCAGGTGTAGATGGCGTGTTGACCGTGGATTCCCCGGTAGAGACCATTGCGCCTTTGCATGAGTCGTTGAAAGCGCAAGGTATTGATTGTATTTTCCTTATTGCGCCAACGACAACTGAGGAGCGTATTCAAACGATTGCCAAAGTGGCCGGCGGTTTTGTGTATTATGTATCGCTCAAAGGTGTAACCGGTGCGGCAAGTTTGGATACTGAAGAAGTTTCGCGTAAAATAGAGCTTTTGCGCAAATACATCGATATTCCGATTGGTGTCGGCTTCGGCATCAATAATGCGGAGAGTGCGCGTAAGATTGGTGCGGTGGCGGATGCTGTTATTGTCGGCAGCCGTATCGTCAAAGAGATTGAAAGCCACGCAGGTAGCGAGGCTGAAGCAGTAGGCGCGTTGGTTAAAGAGTTGAAAGACGCGATTCGCTAAATTTTTCCATTCTATTGTTTCAGACGGCCTTACGTTCAACTGGCCGTCTGAATTCTGAATCCTAAGGAGTCATTCATGAGCTGGCTAGATAAAATTCTTCCTCCGAAAATTAAAAACCGAAGCAGTTCGTCCAGCGTCCCTGAAGGTCTGTGGCACAAATGTCCGTCTTGTTCGGCAACGGTTTACTCAACCGAGTTGAAACAAAACAGCGAAGTCTGCCCGAAATGTAATCATCACAATCCGCTTTCTGCGCGCGAACGTTTGGACCTGCTTTTGGATGAAGAAGGCCGTGAAGAGATTGCAGTCAATATTAAACCGACAGACCCGCTGAAATTTAAAGACAGCAAGAAATATACGGATCGCCTCACTGCTGCGCGTAAAGCAACCGGTGAGGACGATGCTTTGGTCGTTATGAAAGGCACCATGAACGGCCTGCCTGTCGTGGTGGCTGCGTTTGAATTTCGCTTTATCGGCGGATCCATGGGTTCGGTAGTGGGCGAGCGTTTCGTGCAGGGTGTACGCCGTGCTGTTGCAGATAATTGTTCGTTTATTTGCGTGGCGGCTTCCGGTGGTGCGCGTATGCAGGAGGGTTTGAACTCTTTGATGCAGATGACGAAAACCAGCGCGGCTTTGCATTTGCTGACTGAAAAACGTCTGCCGTTTATTTCCGTATTGACCGACCCGACCATGGGCGGCGTATCTGCCAGCTTTGCCTTCTTGGGCGATGTGGTTTTGGCAGAACCGAATGCTCTGATTGGTTTTGCCGGTCCGCGCGTTATCGAGCAGACTGTACGCGAAACCCTGCCGGAAGGTTTCCAACGTGCAGAATTCTTGTTGGAGAAGGGTGCAATCGACCAAATCGTCGATCGCCGTTCCATGAAAAAACGTATCAGCGATTTGATTACCTTGTTGCGTCATGAAGGTAAAGTAACTGCTGTTTGATGAGCACAATAAGAAAGGCCGTCTGAAAAATAATATTTCAGACGGCCTTTTTGATTATTGATGATTAAGCAGTCAATGCGGCTTTCAAAACCTTGTTGACTTCGCCCATGTCGGCTTTTCCGGCCAGGCGGGTTTTCAATACGCCCATGACTTTGCCCATATCGGCCATGCCTGATGCACCGGTTTCTGCAATGACTGCTTCAACGACAGTCTTGATTTCTTCTGCAGACATCATTTGCGGCAGGTAGCGGTTGAGGATTTCGATTTCCGCGTTTTCTTTATCAGCCAAATCTTGACGGCCGGCTTCGGTATAGATTTTGGCGCTGTCTTTGCGCTGTTTCACCATTTTGGTCAGGATAGAGATGACTTTTGCGTCATCGGCTTCAGTGCGCTCATCTACTTCAAATTGTTTGATGGCGGCATTAATCAGGCGGATGGTGCTTAAAGACACTTGGTCTTTGGCTCGCATGGCGGTTTTCATGTCTTCGGTTAATTGTGTTTTTAGGCTCATAATGTTCTCACTTTATATAAAAAATGTCGTCTGAAAAACAAAACACACCGCAAAGCTGCCCTTGCGGTGTGTTGTTTATCACAGGGCAGGCCTGTAATTAGTACATTTTAGGAGGCAGTTGTTGGCTGCGCAGACGTTTTTGCAGACGTTTGGCTGCAGCAGCTTTTTTGCGTTTGCGTTCGGTAGTTGGTTTTTCGTACGCTTCACGGGCGCGCAGCTCGGTCAACAGACCGGTTTTTTCTACGGCACGTTTGAAACGACGCATGGCAACTTCAAATGGTTCATTCTCTTTAACACGAATAGCAGGCATTTTATTTCCTTTAAATTTTGTTTAATCAAACCGTTTTAAGAAATAGAGGACGGTTTGTCATAATGGGGTAGTTGTTGTATCGCTGGTTTGCCTAGGGCAGGGCGGGATACGCGCCGTGATGTAAACATCACCTCCTAACAAGTCGGCTTTTGCCGTGCAAGTGACCTTTTCGGTCAGAAACAATCGGGCGATTATCTTATAAACCCGATAGTCTGTCAAGATTACAGGCCGTCTGAACGTTTGATTCTGTCTCACTTTTCAGACGGCCTATCGGGCATTAATAGCGGCCGGGAACCGTACCCATACGTTGTTTCAACGAAGTTTGCGGTTCGTTGAATAATGACGCGTAATAAGTCGCGTTGGTCATGACTTTTTTCACGTAGTCGCGGGTTTCGGTGAATGGGATGGTCTCGGCGTAGATGGCACCTTCCAAAGGCGAAGAAGCCTGCCAGTTGCGGGCGCGGCCGGGGCCGGCATTGTAGCCTGCGGTGGCCATTACTTCGTTATTTTGCAGGCGGCGTTTGGCATCTGCCATGTACCAAGTACCCATGCGGATGTTGCCGTCCATGGTGTAGAGTTCGCTGCTGCTCATGCCGATTTTACCTGCAATTTCGCGGGCGGTCGCAGGCATTACTTGCATCAGGCCTTGCGCGCCGACGCTGGATTGCGCGCCCATGACAAAGCGGCTCTCTTGGCGAATCAAACCGTAAACCCATGCTGGGTCAACGCCTGCCTGTGCGGCATAGCGGACGGTCAGGTCTTTAAACGGAGAGAGGTAGCGCAGCTTGTAGTTGAGTTTGTGGTCGGTACGGTCTGCGCTGTTGATTGCCATGTCGTAGAACTGGTTGTCAAAAGCGACTTGTGCGGCAGTCAGCAGGTTATCTTCATTGAAGTCGCGGGTGGCAAAACGCCATTCTGCCTGTGCCTGACGGCGCATTTTGGAGTCGCCGTTGCTTTGGCTGTTTTTAAACAGAACCAATGCGCGTTTGATGGCACCATCTTCGCTCATGCGGCGGACGTCTCTGGCATCGGCATCGGAAACGTTGTTGCGCGTATTGATGCGGCGGCCTAATTCTTCACCTGCCATTACGGCGTAGAAATTGCGGCCGGAAGTGGCGGCTTTTTCGTACATTTCTTTGGCTTGGCTGCTTTTACCTTGTGCAGCGAAGCTGCGACCCAGCCAATATTGCCATGTCGGGTCTTTTTGCAGTTTTTCAGGCATATGCTGAATCACGCTTGCCAATTCGTCCCAACGTTGCAGGCGCAAAGCGGCGCGTGCGTACCATTCCAATTGTTCGTCAGTCAGTTGTTTGCGGTCGGAAACGCGGCCGTAGTAGCTCAAAGCAGTCGGCATGTTTTGGCTTTGTGCATGGTAGTGGCCCAATACGCCCCATGCGAAGCTGCGTTGTTCGCGGCTGAGGCCGGATTCCATGTCGGACAG
>NZ_JBQCXF010000250.1:0-4292 GCF_051956635.1 Neisseria sp. P0022.S010
ACTTCGGGGTAGTTGTGGCCGGTGTCGATGTGCACCAGCGGGAAGGGCAGCGGGATGCTCCGCCCGGGCACGGCGAAGGCTTTGCGGGCGAGGGCGAGCAGGACGACGGAGTCTTTGCCGCCGGAAAACAGGATGGCGGGGTTGCGGCATTCGGCCAGCACTTCGCGGATGATGTGGACGGATTCGGCTTCGAGCCAGTCGAGGTGGTCGTTTTGCAGGGTGGCGCTCATGGCGGGCTTTCTGTCGGGTTGGTTGTTCGGATTGCGGTTTCAGGTAGCCCATGGCGGGCTGGGCTACCTGAAAATATCGGGCTTGCGGCGGGATGAGCTGAAGAGCCCATTACGTTTTTTCAGGTAGCCTTTTGGGTTGCGGCGGCTATTTGTGCAGGCCGCATTCTTTGCTGTCGCGGCTTTCCCACCACCAGCGGCCGGAGCGGATGTCTTCGCCTTCCTTCACGGGCATGGTGCAGGGTTCGCAGCCGATGCTGGGGTAGCCTTGGCGGTAGAGTTCGTTGAAGGGCAGGCGCTGCTGCAGGGTGTAGGCCCACACTTCCTGTTCGCTCCAGTCGAAAATCGGGTTGTATTTGGCGATGCCGCGCGCGTTGTCGTGTTCGGCCAGGGTAAGTTCGCTGCGGGTTACCGACTGCCCGCGGCGCTGGCCGGTGAGCCAGGCATCGGCATCAGCCAGGGCGCGGTTGAGCGGCTCGACTTTGCGGATGTGGCAGCAGCGCTTGCGCAACTCCACGCTGTCGTAGAAGGCGTTCAGGCCGTGGGTTTGCACGTATTCTTCCACCGCTTTTTCTTCGGGGTAGTAGAGGCGGAAGTCGAGCGCGGGGTAGCGGCGGCGCACTTCGTCGGCCAAATCAAGGGTTTCGGCGTTGAGGCGGCCGGTTTGCAGCATGAACACTTCCACGCGCAGGCCTTGCTGCGCCAGCAGGTCGGTAATCAGCATGTCTTCCACCGCCAAACTGCTGGCCAGCTTCACGCGGCTGTGGCGGCGGTAGATTTCCAATAGGCGGCGGCGCAGCGCGGCGGTTTTTTCAGGTAGCCTTTGGTACACGGCGGAAATGGGGCGGGGAATCTGCCACAGCTTGGGGCGGAAGGATACGGCGGAAGCGGTTTCTTCGCGGACAACCGGGATTTCTTGAATATTCACGGTATTCCCCCTCACGCCGCCTGTCCGGCCGCTGCGGCGGGCTGCTGCACATACCGGCCGCCCTGTTCGTCCTGCCGGCCGGGCTGGGCGCCGAACCAGGCCAAATCCTGCCGCAGCGCCACGGTTTCGCCGATCACCAGCAGGGCGGGCTGGGCGGCTTGCGCGGCCAATTCGGGCAGTTCGGCCAGGCTGCCGGAAAACACCTGCTGATGCGGCAGCGTGCCGCAGCTGATGACGGCGGCGGGCGTGGAGGCGGCGCGGCCGTGCGCAATCAGCTCGCGCGACAGTTCGGCGGCCTTAATCGTGCCCATATACACCACCAGCGTCTGCCGGTTCTGTGCCAGAGCAGGCCAGTCGGGCGCTTCGGCGTCGATTTTGCGGTGGCCGGTGATGAACATCGCGCCGTGCGCGTGGTCGCGGTGGGTGAGCGGGATGCCGGCGTAGGCGGCGGCGCCCAGTGCGGCGGTGATGCCGGGCACCACTTCAAACGGAATGCCCGCTTCGCGCAAGGCTTCCAATTCCTCGCCGCCGCGCCCGAACACGAACGGGTCGCCGCCTTTGAGCCGCACCACGCGTTTGCCCGCGCGGGCATGGCGCACCAGCAGGCGGTTGGTTTCCTCCTGCGGCACGCTGCCGCCGCCGGCGCGCTTGCCCACGCAGATTTTGTCGGCATCGCGCCGCACCAAATCCAATACCGCATCCGACACCAGCGCGTCGTACAGCACCACGTCGGCTTCCTGAATGCGCTGCAGGCCTTTGAGCGTGAGCAGCCCGGCATCGCCCGGCCCCGCGCCCACCAGCGCCACTTCGCCGCTTTGCGGCTGCTCCCCGGCCAAATGCCGCCACACCAGCTGCCCGGCCTCGCGGCTGCGGCGGCTTTCCGCCAAACGCCGGAAGGCGGCGGAAGCAAACAGCCTTTCCCAGAAGCGGCGGCGCTGCGTCGTACTACCGAGCCGCGCCTTCACGCGGCCGCGCCATTGTCCGGCAATCTGCGCCATCACGCCTAAACCCTGCGGCAGCAGGGCTTCCAGCCTCTCGCGCAGCAGCCGCGCCAGCACCGGTGCCTTGCCGCCGCTGGAAATGGCGATTTGGATGGGGTTGCGGTCGATAATCGAGGGGAAGATGAAGTTGCAGCGGGCGGGGTCGTCCACCGTGTTCACCAGCAGGCGGCGGCTCTGCGCGGCTTGGAACACCCGCTCGTTCAAATCGGAATCGTCGGTGGCGGCCACGGCGAGGAAGGCCGTGTCGAGCAGTTCGGGCGAGAACGCGCGTGCCGCCCACTCCACCCTGCCCGCGCCGTGCAGCGCGGCCACTTTCGGATGCAGCCTGCCCGCCGCAATGCGGACAAGCGCGCCGCAGCGCAGCAGCAGGCGGATTTTGCGCAAAGCCACATGACCCGCGCCCACCACCAGCACGGGGCGGCCTTTCAAATCGGCAAACAGGGGGAAGTAGTCCATTTCCGTTCTCACTCTAAAACCGTGCGCCTATCATAGGCGAAGCGGCGGGGGGAACGGAAAGACTGATTTCGCCATTAGATAGAAGGAAAAATTATATGCGCGGCAACTTATTGTTGCTAAACATTTATTCTAAGCGCGTATCTTGAACGCCGGCCGAGGCCGCCCGCCCGGTTTCGGGTTTGCGCCCGCAAAACAGGCGGGGGCAGCCGTGCGGGCAACAGACTTCCTGCAAAACGGGAAATGCCGGAAGGGCAGGCTGCGGTTTGCCGCCGCGCAGGCAGGGTAAGGATGCCCGGGTTGCCGGAATCCAAATGTTTCAGCCGACCCGCCCGCCTCTTGCGGCCGGTTTGGGTTTCCGCCGGGCTTTTTGCTTTCAACCCCAGTTTGGATTTTCGCAAGAAGCCCGATATACGGAACCGTTTCAAACGCCGGGCGCGGGACGGGAAATTGCGCCAAGAGACCTTTGCAAAAATCCCCCTCCACCCAACAGCCGAAGCCCAAACCCAAGCTTCCGGCTGTTTTTTGTTCCCAATTTCCCTTTTTTCTCCCCGGATACCTGATTAATCAGGCATCCGGCCGCCTTTTAGGCAGCAACAGGCACACTTAGCCTGTTAGCCGCTTTCAACAGGTTCAAACACATCGCCTTCAGATGGCTTTGTGCGCTCACTTTAATCAGCCCGAAATAGGCTGCCCGGGCATAGCGGAATTTACGGTGCAGCGTACCGAAGCTCTGTTCGACCACATAACGGGTTTTCGACAAATATCGGTTACGTTTGGTTTGCGCTTCCGTCAGCGGACGGTTGCGGTGGGCTTTGCGCATAATGCCGTCTAACAACTGATGCTCTTCCAGATGTTGCCGGTTTTCCGCGCTGTCATAGCCTTTGTCGGCATAGACGGTCGTATCTTCGGCTATACCTTCCAGCAAAGGCGACAGATGGTTGCACTCATGGGTATTGGCGGGAGTGATGTGCAATTTCTCGATATATAGTGGATTAAATTTAAACCAGTACGGCGTTGCCTCGCCTTGCCGTACTAATTGTACTGTCTACGGCTTCGTCGCCTTGTCCTGATTTAAATTTAATCCACTATAGCCTTCTTCATCGGTACGGGTATGTTGTTTGTAACCGAGTTTGTAGAGGCCGTTTTTCTTTATCCAACGGGCATCGCTGTCTTTACCCGGTGTGGTTTGGCCGCTGACTTGTCCTTTCTCATCAACTTCTATGGTCTGACGCTGTTTGCTGCCGGCGGTTTGAATAATAGTGGCGTCAATGACGGCGGCGGATGCTTTCTCTACTTTTAAACCTTTTTCAGTCAGTTGGCGGTTAATCAGTTTGAGCAATTCGGACAGGGTGTCGTCTTGCGCCAGCCAGTTGCGGTAGCGGCATAAGGTGCTGTAATCGGGGATGCTCAACTCGTCGAAACGGCAAAACAGGTTGAAATCGATGCGGGTAATGAGGCTGTGTTCGAGTTCGGGATCGGAGAGGCTGTGCCATTGTCCGAGCAGGACGGCTTTGAACATGGACAGCAGGGGATAGGCGGGACGGCCGCGGTGGTCTCTAAGGTAGCAGGTTCTTTGACGATTCAGGTACTGTTCGATCGGTTGCCAATCAATCACTTGATCCAACTTCAATAGTGGGAAGCGGTCGATGTGTTTGGCAATCATGGCTTGTGCGGTTTGCC
>NZ_JBQCXF010000251.1:0-4292 GCF_051956635.1 Neisseria sp. P0022.S010
GTTTTATTATGGAAGAAATATTGTCTGCTCTGGTGGGTGCAGTCAATCAGGTTCTTTGGGACTACCTGCTGATTTATGCCTTAATCGGTATCGGCCTGTTTTTTACCCTGTACTTGGGCGCGCCGCAAGTGACCAAATTGGGGGCGGGTTTCAAATCCGTTTTCGGCGGCTTGTTCAGCAAAAAAGACAAAGACCACGAAGGCAAATCCCTGTCTCAATTTCAAGCGCTTGCCGTGGCGATTTCCGCGCAAATCGGTACCGGTAACGTTGCCGGTGTCGCCACTGCGATTACTGCCGGCGGCCCGGGTGCCATCTTTTGGATGTGGTTGTCTGCCATTTTGGGCATGTCTACCATTTTTGCAGAAGCCGTTTTGGCGCAAAAATACCGCGTGGTCAGCCACGGCAAATACATCGGCGGCCCTGCGTTTTACATCACGCACGGCCTGACTCCGAAAATCGGCCGTGGCGCGGCGCGTTTCCTGTCCGGTTTTTTCTCCATCGCCTTGATTATCGCGCTGGGTTTCATCGGTAACGCGACCCAATCCAACTCTATCGCCTCGGCCATAAATTTGGCTTTCGATATTCCTCCGATGGCTGTCGGCATTGCTTTGGCGGTATTCGCCGGCCTGATTATCATCGGCGGCATCAACCGCATTGCCGGTATCGCGCAATTTGTCGTGCCGTTTATGGCTGTGATTTACATCTTGTGTGCCGTGATTATTTTGTTCAAATTCTCCGACCACATCATTCCGATGTTCCACAATATTTTTGTCGCCGCCTTCAATCCTGAAGCGGTATTGGGTGGTGCGGCCGGTATCGGTATGCGCGAAGCAGTCCGCTTCGGTGTGGCACGCGGCCTGTTTTCCAATGAAGCCGGTATGGGTTCGACCCCGCACGCTCATGCGACCGCCAACGTCAAACACCCTGTACAACAAGGTATGGCCGCGTTTATCGGTATCTTTATCGACACGCTGATGGTTTGCACGGCAACCGCGCTGATTATCCTGCTGACCGACGCCAACCTGTCAGGCGAAACCGGCGCTGCGGTTACCCAACTGGCGTTTAACAAAGCCTTCCCGGGTTTTGGTTCACAATTGCTCGCCGTCTGTCTGACCTTCTTCGCCTTTACCACCATCATCGGCTGGTACTACTTCGGCGAATCCAATATCCGCTTCCTGTTCCGCGGCAAACATTTGGGCATCTACCGCGCACTGGTTTTGGTGGCCATCGTATTGGGTACATTGGGCAAAGTGGATTTGGTTTGGAGTATGTCCGATATGTTCAACGGCTTTATGGTCTTACCAAACTTAATCGCCCTCTTCCTGCTGCGTAAGGAAATCCGTGCTGTTTACGACGATTATCTGGCGCAAACCAAAGCTGGCAAAGAGTTGACCTACAACTATGAATTCCACGAATTCCACGACAAAAACCCAGGTTGACGACAAACAAAAACCTCTCAGTCAAACTGAGAGGTTTTTTATTCCAGGCCGTCTGAAACTACAACACATAAAAATAAATGCTGATAAATTGCGTCAAACTGCCTGCCAAGACAAACAAGTGCCAGATACCGTGGCCATGGCGGATTTTCGTATCGTTGATAAACCAATAAATCCCCGCGCTATACAATACGCCGCCCAACACCAGCCAAAATAATCCACCGGCCGAAAGCGACTGTATCAGCGGCCATACCGCCACCACAATCAGCCAGCCCATCAACACATAAATCACCATCGACAACAACCGCTTCTCGCTTTTGCGCCCGATCGTCAGCTCCTGAACAATGCCCAGCAAAGCCAGTCCCCACGACACGCCGAAAAGCGACCAGCCCCAACCGCCCTGCAGGGTAATCAGCGTAAACGGCGTATAGCTGCCTGCAATTAAAAGATAAATCATGCAATGATCGACCTTTTGCAAAATCGCCTTGGCCTTCGGCTGCGGAATACTGTGGTATAAGGTTGAGCCCAAATACAGAAGCAGCAGACAGACTCCATAAGTCAGTGCACCGGCAATCCGATAGCCGTCCGCCGATTCTACCGCTTTCACCAGCATCAGCACCAAGGCTGCCACTGCCAACAAGAAACCGGCCAAATGGCTGTACGCATTAAATCTCTCGCCGTGATACATAAACCATTCTCATTTATAAAAGACCAAAGTGTACGCCAAGACAGGCACTTCGTCAGAGAAATCGGGTTAAAAATAAGTTAAAGCGTAAAGGCCGTCTGAAAAACACGGCCTTGCAATATAACAAAAACATCTTTGCAACAAACAAACCATTCTTTCCCTTTTTCAGACGGCCCCTATATATTTCAAACCCGAACAACACGGCAACGCCATCCGCCCCTGCCGTGTTGTTTGCTTTATTATTCTTGCAAATATCATTTAACAACAAAAGCTTAATCAACCATCCTTACAAAGCGGCAAACAATAAAACATAAACAAACATGGTATAATAAACGCTTACAGGCAGAGATTTAGACAAAATCTCAGGCCGTCTGAAGGAGGAGAAACATGAATCGACGCGTTTATATCGTACATGGCTTTGAAGGCAATCCGCACGGCAACTGGTTTGACTGGCTTTGCGCCCAAGTCAAAAGCACCGGCGCACAAGCAATCTCCCTTGCCATGCCCAATCCCGACAAACCAAGCACGACCGCGTGGCAGTTTACCCTTGACCAGCACATCGGCAAGCCTGATGCCCATACCTTCCTAGTCGGCCACAGCCTCGGTTGCATTACACTCCTTCACTTCCTCAGCCGCCAACAGCCGCAAAAAATCGGCGGTCTGTTGCTTGCCGCCGGTTTTGCCGATACACTGCCGCCCCTGCCCACGCTCGATGCCTACATTAAAGCAGCGTCCCCCGATTTCGACATCCTGCGCAAAATCGATATGCCCAAACACTGCCTGGTTTCCGACAATGACACCCATGTTCCGCCCGAACTGACTTTGGACATGGCGGCCAAACTCAAAAGCCCTGTTACCCATATTCCAGAAGGCGGCCATTTGATGGCTTCGGACGGTTTTACCCAACTGCCACAGGCTTGGGAAGCACTGAAACCCATGTTGACCGAATAAATACACACTCTAATCCTGTTTTCAGACGGCCTTGACTGTCTTCCCTCCCCATAACAGGCCGTCTGAACGACAACAAAAAACAACCTGCCCTTTCAAGCAGGTTGTTTCTTTTTATGCCTTATTGACGGCAAATTTAATATTGCACCGTCCATTCAATCTCGCCGCCAGCCCTCATCGGTACAAGCTCGCCATCGCCGTAAGGTACGCTGGCAGGAACGGTTTGCGTTTGTTTGACCAATGTGATGGTATCGGTATTTTCAGGCAGACCGTAGAAACGTGGGCCGTTTTTAGAAGCAAAGGCTTCCAGTTTGTCCAGCGCACCCGCTTTCTCAAACACTTCGGCATAAAGCTCGATGGCCGTCATCGCGCTGAACATACCGGCGCAACCGCAAGCATTTTCTTTGGCAGTTTTAGCATGTGGTGCAGAGTCCGTGCCGAGGAAGAATTTGTGCGCCTTATCGCCGGTAACGGCGGCAACCAAAGCCTGACGGTGGGTTTCGCGTTTGAGTACGGGCAAGCAGAAATGATGAGGGTGCACACCGCCGACCAAAAGGTCGTTGCGGTTGAGCAGCAAGTGTTGCGGCGTCACAGACGCGGCCACATTATCGCCTGCTTCCAATACCAGTCGTGCAGCCTCGGCAGTGGTGATGTGTTCAAACACGACTTTGAGGTTGGGCACTTGCGCCAAAACCGGCTTCATCACACGCTCGATAAAGGCGGCCTCGCGGTCGAAAATATCGATTTCAGGATCGGTTACTTCGCCGTGAACCAAGAACAAAATGCCCTGTTTCGCCATTTCTTCCAACACGGGAATCAGTTTGAACAAGTCGGTCACGCCGGAATCGGAATTGGTGGTCGCGCCTGCAGGATAGAGTTTAAAAGCCACAATACCGGCAGCCTTGGCTTCACGCACGAGTTCGGGAGTGGCGTTGTCGGTCAAATAAAGCGTCATCAACGGCTGGAAAGCGCTGCCTTCGGGCAGGGCGGCCATAATGCGCTCTTTGTATGCTTGGGCATCGGCAACGCTGACGACGGGCGGCTTCAGGTTGGGCATGATAACCGCGCGGCCCATTTGTCGGGCGGTGTACGGGGTAACGGCTTTGAGTGCGTCGCCGTCGCGCAGGTGTAAGTGCATATCGTCGGGGCGGATGATGGTCAGGGTTTGCATAGCTTACTTTCGAGTGGTTTGGTTTGATAATGTTTCAGACGGCCTTTATTCG
>NZ_JBQCXF010000252.1:0-4273 GCF_051956635.1 Neisseria sp. P0022.S010
TTAAACGAATATCCACTGCAAGATGAGAAGCTACCTGAAAAGTCGGATAACCTTGCAGAGAGTCGTGAGGCAGAAATCCAAGCGTCGCCCATAGAAGACAACGGGTCGTCTGAAAACGGTAGTGGCAGTGTTAACCGATATTCGTCCGCCTTTCTGAAAAGCTGGCTCTACGAGTATGTAGGTGATGAACATGAAACCCGTTCGGAAGGTATATTTCTAGGCACGGCACACGCAGTCAAGGGGTTGGAGTTTAAGCACGTCTTCATTTTAGACGGCGGTTAGCAGGGAGTTGACGAAGCCGAACAGAGGCTTTATTACGTCGCTATGACTCGTGCCATAGAAACACTGACCCTACTGCAAACTACCCCAGAGCATCCTTGGGTGGCAAAGCTACCTGATGATATTGAAAACGTGGCTCAAATCTTTACCGAATTACCTAAGTTGAATACCGAATACAGACGTTTGGCAGCTTATCGAAACACGGCAGTCGAGGGAAAAACCGATAGCAAAAGTGATTTGGATATCGACTTCATTGTCTGTCACAACAATGTCGAAACTGTGAAACAACGTCTGTTTGCTGCTGCGAAGCTGAAAAAAGACGACCCACTGGAAATGAAGCGGACGGAGGATGGCAGATATATTTCCCTTTCTGATGATATTGAAGTTGCCCGTACCGTCAAATTACCACCGTTGCCGACAAAAACTACCGCCTATGCCAACACTTTCAGAGTACGTTATTTAGACGAAGTCGGAGAATCATTTCACCAACGTATCCCAGAAAAAATCGGCACTAAAAAGCTGGAAAAATGGACGCTTGTTATTCCTATGTTAGTGATACCGTCTGAGTAAAAAGAGTTTTTCAGGCTATCTCAAACATGAAGAAGGCAGCTTGAATACAAGGCTGTCTGAGACTCAAACGGAATAAAAGATGAGTAACAAAAAACAAGTCGCCGTCAGTTTTCTCGGCACGGTATTGGACAGCGGTTTCGGTCAAGGGCGTTGGCAGAAGTGGCGGCCGAATGTCGCCATGAATCAACGTCAGGATTTTCAGCTTGACCGTATTGAGCTGTTTTATGCGGAGAAATACCGCGAACTGGCGGATCATGTAAAAGCCGATATTCAGCAGGTATCGCCGCACACAGTCGTCACTCTCGTGCCTATGGAGCTGGCAAACCCGTGGGATTTCTCCGAGGTTTATACTAAATTGCACGACTGGGCAGCAGGCTATCCATTTGATACAGACGAAGAAACCTATCTCACCCACATCACCACAGGTACACACGTTGCCCAAATCTGCCTGTTCTTATTGGTGGAATCGCGTCAAATCCCCGGCGTACTGTTACAAACCGCTCCTCCCAAAAATCAAAGACGCAGTATGGAGAACGGCAATGTAGGCAGTTATGAAATCATCGATTTAGACTTGGCTCGTTACGACGTACTGGCTGAACGCCTTGCCGCCGTACGCGATGACGCAGTGCGCTACCTGAAAAGCGGCATTTCCACCCAAAACGCCGTCTTCAACCGCATGATTGCTGAAATAGAACAAGTCGCACTCAACTCCCCTTCCCCCATTCTGCTTTCCGGCCCGACAGGCGCAGGCAAATAGAGACCTTTGCAAAAAGCCTTTCCCCCAACAGCCAAAACCTAAACAAAGGTTTTCGACTATTTCCCTCCCCCAATACCTCCTAATTTTACCCAAATGCCCCCTTAATCCTCCCCAGATACCTGATAATCAGGCATCCGGACCGCCTTTTAGGCAGCAACAGGCACACTTAGCCTGTTAGCCGCTTTCAACAGGTTCAAACACATCGCCTTCAGATGGCTTTGCGCACTCACTTTAAATAGATCAAAATAGGTGGCCCGCGCATAGCGGAATTTACGGTGCAGCGTACCGAAGCTTTGTTCGACCACATAACGGGTTTTCGACAAATACCGGTTACGCTTCGTTTGATTTTCCGTCAGCGGACGGCTGCGGTGGGCTTTGCGCATAATGCCGTCTAACAACTGATGCTCTTCCAGATGTTGCCGGTTTTCCGCACTGTCGTAGCCTTTGTCGGCATAGACGGTCGTACCTTCGGCAATGCCCTCCAACAAAGGCGACAGGTGGTTGCACTCATGGGTATTGGCGGGAGTGATGTGCAGTTTCTCGATATAGCCTTCCTCATCGGTACGGGTATGTTGTTTGTAACCGAGTTTGTAGAGGCCGTTTTTCTTTATCCAACGGGCATCTTTGTCCTTACTCGGTGTGGTTTGTCCGCTGACTTGTCCTTCTTCATCGACTTCTATGGCCTGACGCTGTTTGCTGCCGGCGGTCTGAATAATGGTGGCGTCAATGACGGCGGCGGATGCTTTCTCTATTTGAGACCTTTTAGCGGGTAAATTGCTCTCTAGATTGTTGTTACCGTAAAAGGTCGTCTGAAAATCCTACCCACTCAAAAACAAACCGCCTTTTCAGGCGGTTTGTTTTCAGCTTAAACAGACGGTTATTGTTTTTTACCGCCGAATACACCGAAGGCATTGTTACTTTTATCTTCTTTGTCATGATAACTGTATCGCCCAGCCATTTCGGCAGCTTTGTCACCGTAGAATCCGCCGGTTACAGAGCCTTGTGCATCTGAAGTCCATTTACCATTAAAGCTGCTACCTGTAATACCTGCGGTAAAGGCTCGTTCATTCATGAACCATCTGTCACCACTATTGATTTTACCTGCGATAGTCTTGGTATCGAAGTTGACATCTGCGGTAAACGAACCGGTGGTACGGTAGGTGTTGCCGGCATCCACCCAGTTTTCCCTATCATCCAAGTTGCGGGCACGGAAATTCAACACCTCGCCTGCGTATTTAGCCGTACCGGACGGTAGAGAGGTACTCATTACCCCCTGAACAAACAAGGAGTAGGCATTATCGGCAAGTTTTGCCGCACCGAAGACAACATTGCTCAAATTGCCTGAAGCAACAAACGATTTGTAGTCCGAACCCAATTCAGTTTGATGGAGCTTGTTGGTAACAGGTGCCAAAGCGATTGCCGTACCGTTGATAATGACTTTGGTCAAGTCCGCGATATTCGATAAGATATATTGCTCGCCTGTTTCACCTTTTTTCAATTCGGCCGCAGCGGCATCACCTTTAGGTTTGGTTACGGGCGTATCGGGTTTGGCAACCGGCACATCAGGCTGTCCGCCTGCTTGAGCTGCCGCATCTTGGCGTTTTGCACCAAACACACCGCGCGCCACTACGTCTTCATCACGTTGGTTTTTGCCTGCCGCACTATATGTACCGGCAAGTTGGTCTGCCTTCGCGCCAAAGAATCCGCCTTGCATCGTACCTTGCTTGTTGGAGAAGGTGTTGCCGTGCAAATCGCCATTGAAAGACAGATTTTCCGCCATATCGCGCGCATTGGACTTGACGACACCTGCAATTCTGTTGCCACCACTACCACCGCCAACCGTTTGATCGGAATAGCGGTTGATGCTGACATTGATGGTTTTTTGGTCGAAATTGACTTTTGCGGTAACATCGGTTGCTTTGGCGGCAGGATACAGATTGGCCAGCTTGGCTTGCGAACCGGTTTCAAAAATTTCTTGCAGATCTCTTGTATTGATCGGCAGTCCGTTTTGGAAATGCAGGCCGATGCCTTTATAGGTTGCATCCCCTCTTTGGGCTGCAACGGTATCACTGCCTGACGGCGTGCCTTGGACAAACAACGCCTGTTTCACATCACGCAGATCGCTGACATCGGCAACACCGCCGTAACGAACGTCAGGCAACAGGTCGCCGCTGTGTACCGCATATTGTGCTGCATCGGCTTTACCGCCGTTCATACTTTTTTCGCCCAACGTAAACTCACCCGCTTTAACGTCTTTGGTATTAATGGCGACACCATCAAGTACGACGCTGTTTTTATCCGAGGCAGTCGGAGCTTCGGTTTTGGCATATTCCAAATCGCCGGTTTCACGTTTTTTCGCTACCAAGACACCGCCATCCAAAGCCTTGCCCATTACTTTGCCTTCGCCGCCAAAACCTTGACCTGAATTGGCCTCATTGGCTTTCTTAGCGTCTTCAGCTTTCTTGGCTTCTTCAGCTTTCTTAGCGTCTTCAGCTTTCTTGGCTTCTTCAGCTTTCTTGGCTTCTTCAGCTTTCTTAGCGTCTTCAGCTTTCTTGGCTTCTTCAGCTTTCTTGGCTTCTTCAGCTTTCTTGGCTTCTTCAGCTTTCTTGGCTTCTTCAGCTTTCTTGGCTTCTTCAGCTTTCTTGGCTTCTTCAGCTTTCTTGGCTT
>NZ_JBQCXF010000253.1:0-4167 GCF_051956635.1 Neisseria sp. P0022.S010
TTTAAGGGCTTACGATGAGCGTAACTGTTGAAACTTTAGAAAATCTGGAACGCAAAGTAGTATTGTCTCTGCCTTGGTCCAAAATCAACGCAGAAACTGAGAAAAAACTGAAACAAACCCAACGCCGTGCAAAAATTGACGGCTTCCGTCCGGGTAAAGCACCGTTCAAAATGATTGCCCAAATGTACGGCGCAAGCGCACAAAACGACGTTATCAACGAATTGGTACAACGCGAATTCTACGAAGTTGCCGTTGCTCAAGAATTGAAAGTTGCCGGTTACCCACGCTTTGAAGGCATTGAAGAACAAGACGATCAAGAGTCTTTCAAAGTTGCCGCTATTTTTGAAGTTTTCCCTGAAGTAACTATTGGTGACCTGTCTGCCCAAGAAGTAGAAAAAGTTACTGCGACTGTTGGCGATGCCGAAGTTGACCAAACTGTAGAAATCCTGCGTAAACAACGCACCCGCTTCAACCATGTTGATCGCGAAGCCCAAAACGGCGACCGCGTCATCATCGACTTTGAAGGCAAAATCGACGGCGAACCTTTCGCTGGCGGTGCGTCTAAAAACTACGCTTTCGTATTGGGTGCAGGTCAAATGCTGCCTGAATTCGAAGCTGGTGTTGTCGGTATGAAAGCCGGTGAAAGCAAAGATGTTACCGTAAACTTCCCTGAAGACTACCACGGTAAAGATGTTGCCGGTAAATCTGCCGTATTCACCATCACTCTAAACAACGTTTCTGAAGCTACTTTGCCTGAAGTTGACGCAGACTTCGCTAAAGCTCTGGGCATTGAAGACGGCGACGTTGCCAAAATGCGTGAAGAAGTGAAGAAAAACGTTGGCCGCGAAGTTAATCGTCGCATCGGTGAACAAACTAAAGAATCTGTAATGAACGCCCTGCTCAAAGCAGCCGATTTGCAAGTTCCTGTTGCTTTGGTCAACGAAGAAGCCGCCCGCTTGGCAAACGAAATGAAACAAAACTTCGTTAACCAAGGTATGGCTGATGCTGCCAACTTGGATCTGCCTTTGGACATGTTCAAAGAACAAGCGGAACGCCGCGTTTCTTTGGGCCTGATTTTGGCTAAATTGGTTGAAGAAAACAAACTTGAGCCAACTGAAGACCAAATCAAAGCCGTTGTTGCTAACTTCGCTGAAAGCTACGAAGACCCTCAAGAAGTTATCGACTGGTACTACGCAGAGCCTTCCCGCCTGCAAGGTCCGACTTCTTTGGCAGTAGAAAGCAATGTTGTTGATTTCGTTCTGAGCAAAGCTAAAGTAACTGAAAAAGCGCTGTCTTTTGACGAAGTAATGGGCGCACAAGCTTAATTGCTCCAAGGCCGTCTGAAACAGACAATCAAAAGCACCGAAGCGCTTTAAATGCTTTGGTGCTTTTCCATCATTAACAGGAGACAAAAATGTCCTTCGATTTCAATAATTACCTTGTCCCTACCGTTATCGAACAAAGCGGTCGCGGCGAGCGCGCATTCGACATCTACTCACGCCTTTTGAAAGAGCGCATCGTTTTCTTGATCGGCCCAGTGACAGACGAATCTGCCAATCTGGTTGTTGCGCAATTACTGTTCTTGGAAAGCGAAAACCCAGATAAAGATATCTTCTTCTATATCAACTCTCCGGGCGGTTCGGTTACTGCAGGTATGTCGATTTACGACACCATGAACTTCATCAAGCCTCATGTTTCTACCTTATGCTTGGGCCAAGCGGCAAGTATGGGCGCATTCCTGTTGTCC
The DNA here is from genome assembly GCF_051956635.1 of Neisseria sp. P0022.S010. Classification (NCBI taxonomy): domain Bacteria; kingdom Pseudomonadati; phylum Pseudomonadota; class Betaproteobacteria; order Neisseriales; family Neisseriaceae; genus Neisseria; species Neisseria sp. P0022.S010. The sequence goes on from NZ_JBQCXF010000253.1 coordinate 1,748, forward strand.
GCAGGTGAAAAAGGCAAACGCTTTGCCCTGCCAAACAGCCGTATCATGATTCACCAACCACTCATCAGCGGCGGTTTGGCCGGTCAGGCTTCCGATATTGAAATTCACGCTAAAGAGCTGTTGAAAATCAAAGAGAAACTGAACCGCTTACTCGCCAAACATTGTGATCGCGATTTGGCCGACTTGGAACGCGATACCGACCGCGACAATTATATGTCTGCCGATGAAGCTAAAGAATATGGTTTGATTGACCAAGTTTTGGAAAACCGCGCCTCTCTGCAAGCCTAATCTTTATCAGTTTTAAATTAAAAGGCCGTCTGAAAAGTATATATTCAGACGGCCTTTCTTCAATTTACTTCGCGTTGTCTTTATTATTCACCTGAACCGGATACAGCAAAATCAAAGGATTGGCTTTAACTTGGCTCCAGAAGATTTTCAGCAGATTGCGCATACTGCCCAAACGCGTACCGCGAGAACGAAGCGCAACGGCCAAAGCCAAAGAAAAGCTGACCACCAGATTTACCATACCGATTGCCAATACACTTGCCAAGCCAAGTATAAAAGTGAATATATCTGCATGACCGCTAATCGCGGCATAACCCAAGTTTGCCGAAGAGAACGCCACATGGCGAATATCCAGCGGCAAGCCGAAAAGATGGCCAAAATAGCCGGTCATCCCCAAAAGCATACCGAAAATAAAATTGCCCATAAGCGAGCCGTAATGCTTATGAATATAAGCGGCCAAGCGGCGGCGCGGCTGCGGACGCATGATTTTTCGTAAAAACGGATTAAAAGGCAGGCGCTGACGCAGGTTCAGATAATCGGAACGGTTATCAAAGAAGCCGGCAATAATCCCCGAACAAAACAACCATACACCGGCAATAGCGGCATACCATAAGGTCGGCTGAGTAAAAATCTCAATAGATTTAAACTGGTAGGCTGTAACCGCTTCGTTCAACAAGGGCTGACCATGCGTGTAGGCATAACCCCAAGCGATCCCAGCCGCCAACAATACGGCAATCGATACATTGCCAAACACGGCCACACTTTGCGAACGACACACGTCAATCAGCAGTTTTGCCAATTTATTGTCCACCGCTTTACTGCCTTCATTTGAGTCCACCTGCTCGGCAAAGCTCGCCGCTGTCATGGCAGGCTGCTTAGTCGCAACGGTGCAGTGCAGCATATGAATCAGCATAAAGCCTAAGCCATAGTTAAGTCCGGCAAGGAATGAAGTAGTAAACTCGCCGAATCCCAAAGACGCAATATGGATTTTATTTAATGCCATCAAAGCAATAATTACGCCGCCACCTGCTGCAGAATAAAACATTTTGAAATATTCGCTACGGTTGCGCGTAATGTAATGCTCACCATGATGACTTTTGTTTTCCGTAATACTGCGCGCCAGCATTCGGATACTGCTTTTACGCAAGTGGCTGGTACTGTATTGCTCTACCGCCGCGTAAATCATCGCATTCATCAGATTGATGGTTAAGCGGGTGCGGCTGCCGGTTTCAATTTGAATATTGGTCAGCAGTTTCAGACGGCCTAGGGTTTGCTGCAGACGCTCCAGCAAGTGGGCCACTTTCACTGACGAACCAGACCCCGCCCCTGTACCACGACGACGCAGATACTCAATTTGCTTGTCGCACTGGTCAAACATGACCTCCAAGTGCGCCGTATCGTAAGTTTCTTCGCTGTGGCGATAGTGTTCAACCAATTTTGCAATTTCACGTTGCAAAGCAACAAATGCCGAATCCGCTTCCAACAAACGGGGGGCGATCCGTATTAAATCCGGCTCAATCGCTTCGGAAGCAATCCAAATAGACAGCATTTCTACCGCTCGCAAACGGGCATCTGCCAACTGTCGGCCTGCCGTCTGAAGCAAAGCAGGATCGGCTTTACCCTGCAACAATTCATACATGCTCAACCATTGGCGCAAACTCAAAGTCTGCAACCATTTATCATCGTTTTTCGAATGAAAAAGATATAAAAATACTTCGCGCAGATTGGAAAAATCTTTATAAGACGGGCTGAAACGTTCGTAAATCCGTATGCCCATCTCTCGAGTAAAACTATGACGCGAGAAAATACCCAGCTTAATCAGCGCAGGATAGATGTGAACTTTAGACAACCAGGCATAGAAGCGCAGGCTGAATTGACGGCATAAAGCATCGTCTTGTTTTAAAGTAGATAAAATCAAATCGAAACATTCGGAAGCCTGTTTTTTGCCTCCTCGGCGCAAAAATTTGATTAATGCATTGAGAATAAGAACAAAGTCGGTATCATTTAAGCGTTCCGACAAAATAATGTGAAGATTTTGATTAGTCAGTTTTGGCATTGTAGTATTATTACATAAAATGAGATCTTTAGCAAGAACCTTGGCAAACAGGTCGGATTATATCGCATTCTTTATCAAC
>NZ_JBQCXF010000254.1:0-4094 GCF_051956635.1 Neisseria sp. P0022.S010
GCCACTTGGTCGGCATTGGTCAATGCGCTGCACGCGGCTTCTTTATTGATGCGTTTGGCTAGGCCTGCGAGGACTTTGCCGGGTCCGCATTCGGCGGATTCGGTGATGCCTTCGGAAACAAGTGCATTGACGGTTTCTGTCCAGCGCACCGGGCTGTACAGTTGGCGTACCAAGGCATCTTTGATTTTGTCGGCATCATCGTAAGAGGCAACGTCGGCGTTATGAATGACGCGGATTTGCGGTTGTTTGATGGTGATGTCTTTCAATGCTTCGGCAAGTTTTTCCGCTGCAGGCTTCATGAGGCTGCAATGTGAGGGAACGGAAACAGGCAGCGGCAGGGCGCGTTTGGCTCCGGCTTCTTTGGCGGCGGCCATGGCGCGTTCGACTGCGGCGGTATTGCCGGCAATCACGACTTGGCCTGGGGAATTGAAGTTGACGGCTTCAACGACTTCGCCTTGTGCAGCTTCGGCACAAATGGCTTTTACTTGTTCATCTTCCAAACCCAAAATAGCGGCCATTGCGCCTACGCCTTGCGGTACGGCAGATTGCATGAGTTCGGCGCGCAGGCGAACCAGTTTGACCGCGTCTGCGAAATCCAATGCGCCGGCAGCGACGAGGGCGGTGTATTCGCCGAGGCTGTGGCCTGCAACGACTGAAGGGATTTTACCGCCGGCTTCCAAGTAGGCGCGGTAGGTGGCAATGCCGGCAGCCAGCATGATGGGCTGGGTGTTGACGGTTTGTCCGATTAATTCGGCATCTTCGCCGTTAATCATTGCCCACAGGTCTTGACCCAATACGGCGGAAGCTTCGTCAAATGTGGCTTTAACGATGGCTTGTTCGGCAAAGCCGTTCATCATGCCTAGGCTTTGTGAGCCTTGTCCGGGGAAGAAGAATGCGAAAGACATAGTAATTCCTTATTGGTTTGAATGTTTGAGGATGTCTGCCAGCAGAAGGAGGGTGGCAACAGTATTGGTTGCGGCGGTCAGCCGGAAGGTGCGGACAAATCCGGGTTTGCTGGTTTTGTGTCTGAATGCGAGGCTGCCGCAATAACCGCCCGGCCAGCCGCCAAGCAGATTAAGCAGGTGCAATTTTGCTTCGGGTATGCGTCTGCCGTGGTTACGTGCGCGCTGTTTATCTAGGTAGTAAATCAAGAAAACGTATACACTCAGTGCGAGATAGGCGATTGCCAGTTTGGGCAATATCGCAGCTGTTATGCTTAAAAACAGGCTGCTGATGCAGAGTGCAAACGTTAGGGATTTCATGGGTTTGAGCAGAATAGGCCGTCTGAAAGGGGTGTTCAGACGGCCCAACCGTTAGTATTTCACCAAAACCGCACCCCAGGCAAAACCGCCGCCGATGCCTTCGAGCAAGAGGTTTTGTCCGCGTTTGATTTGGCCGTTTTTAATACCGACATCCAGTGCCAGTGGAATGGAGGCGGCGGACGTGTTGCCGTGGTCTTGGACAGTCAAGATGACTTTGTCCATGCTCAAGCCTAAGTGTTTGGCGGTAGAGTCGATAATGCGCTTATTGGCTTGGTGCGGCACAATCCAATCGATTTGATCGGCAGTGTAACCGGCTTCTTCGATAACGTCATCTGCGATTTTAGACAGCATTTTGACGGCAAACTTGAATACGCCGGGGCCGTCCATGCTGATGTAGGGTGAACCACAAACCTGGCCGTTGGCGATTTGTCCGGGGACGTTCAAAAGGTTGAGGTAGTTGCCATCGGCTTTGAGTTTGCTGTGGATGATGCCCGGTTCGTCAGATGCGCTTAAGACAACCGCGCCCGCACCGTCACCAAAGAGGACACAGGTGGTGCGGTCGTTCCAATCGACGATGCGGCTGAAGGTTTCCGCACCGATAACCAAAGCGTTCTTCGCCATGCCGCTTTTGATGTAGGCATTGGCAGTGGTCAGGGCATACATAAAACCGGCGCACACGGCTTGTACGTCAAAGGCAGGACAGCCGTTGGCAATGCCCAATTTTTGCTGCACGATGGTTGCCGTAGAAGGGAACTGCATATCGGGAGTGGCTGTGGCGACGATAATCAGATCGATATCGTCAGCCTGCAAATTGGCATCTGCTAAGGCGCGGCGCGCTGACTCGGCGGCCAAGTCGCTGGTTTTTTCGTTGTCGTCTGCAATATGGCGAAATTTGATACCTGTACGCGTGGTAATCCACTCGTCGGAAGTGTCCACTTTTTTTGCAAGGTCGTCATTGCTGACGCGGTTGGCAGGAAGGTAGCTGCCTGTACCGGAAATTTTGGCATATTGCATGAGAACGGCCTTTTTAGAGAGTTGATTCAGATAGTCGGGTATTGTAAGCGAAAATGGGAAAATTCCCAATATTAAGAATGAAGTCGGTGATTAAAGATAAAAACAGGCCGTCTGAACATTTTGAAGTTTCAGACGGCCTGTATATATCAGCCTTAAGCTTCCGTTGCTGGAGTAGCAGCAGCTTCCAGTTCTGCTTTGGCGGCTTCCAAAGCAGCCAACTGGGTAGCTACGCCTTGTTCGATTTGAGCGAGGCCGGCAGATTTGGCTTCGTGATAGGCTTCTTCCAAAGCATAACGGAAGCCGACTTCGTCGGTTCCGCCGTGGCTCTTAATTACAATACCGCGTAAACCAAGCAGGATGGCGCCGTTAAATTTGCGCGGATCCAATTTGCCTTTCAACCCTTTGAGCGCGGGCAGGGCGGCAATGGCGGCAAGTTTGTTGAACAGGGTGCTTTGGAATTCACGGCGGATGGCGCCGCTCATGAATTTAACCGCACCTTCGATGGTTTTTAGCATGACATTGCCGACAAATCCGTCTGCGACAACGATATCGGCTTCGCCATACAAAACGCTGTTGCTTTCGATATTGCCGATAAAGTTGAGTTTGCTGCTGCTCAACAGTTTAAAGGTTTGTTTGACGGCATCCGTACCCTTGATGTCTTCTGTGCCGACGTTCAAAAGGGCGACGCGCGGGCTGCCTTTTTCGGGGTGTAGAGCGTGTACCAGCTCGCTGCCGATGATGGCAAATTGAACCAGTTGTTCTGGCGTGCAATCGACATTTGCACCCAAATCCAAAGCCAGGGTAACGTGTTCGCTGTCGGAAGGCAGGAATTTGGCGATGGCAGGGCGCTCAATGCCGGGAATAGTCTTGAGGACGAATCGGGCGGTCGCCATCAGTGCGCCGGTATTGCCTGCCGATACGGCGGCTTGCGCATTGCCTTCTTTAACTTGGTTGATGGCGATGCGCATGGATGATTCTTTTTTGTTTTTCAGAGCGGATTGTGGCGCTTCATCCATTTCGACGACTTGCGCTGCATGGCAGACGGTAATGCGGTCCATAGGCGCGCCTGCCGAGCTTAATGCTTGGCGGACTGCTGCTTCATCTCCGACCATAATCAGATGTACGTCGGATTGCTGTTTCAGGAAATCCACTGCACCGGGGACGGTCATCGCAAGGCCTGCATCTCCGCCCATGGCATCTACGGCCAGTGTAATCATGTTGTTCTCCGGTTTGTGTGTTTCAGACGGCCTCAAACAATCGGACAAGCACACTCATCTGATTTTCAGGAAATTGAATTGAAAATCAGATGAAAAGGCTTGTTGCGACGGTTGTACCAGATTTATTGGTTTTGCGCGGCCAATTTGTTGTGTTCGTCAATGTCCAGCGCGTCCCAAGGATAGTTGATCCACCAGTCTTCAACGGTAATGCCGCTGAAATAAGGGATACCTTCAGGAATTTTACCGACTTTGGCTTTGATTTTTTCATGCAATACTGCCACGCCGACAGTGCCGAAATCTTCTTTCAACAATTCGTTCAGGCAGAATTCCATGGTAACGCGGCTATCGTCCACTTCGTCAACGACCAGTACGTTTTTGCCTTTCAGGGCATCGGGAACGGGATCAAGCCATTGGACTTTTTTCACTTCCTCGGTAACTTGGCCTTCGTTATCACTGTCGTAGTAGGCTGTGGTGACGGCGTAAATCGGGATTTCCAAGAAGCAGCGCAACATGCGGGCAGGGATAAAACCGCCGCCGCCAATGGCAATCATGGCATCGTATTTGGTGCCGGAGTTTTGGATTTTTTCCGCCAATCCTTTGA
>NZ_JBQCXF010000255.1:0-4073 GCF_051956635.1 Neisseria sp. P0022.S010
AACCAAACCCGAAGTATTGGTAAGGAAATTTCTTTTTTCCCAAGGTTTCCGTTATAGGAAAAATGATAAACGCTATGCAGGCAAACCGGATATCGTTTTGCCGAAATATAAAACAGTCGTGTTTATACACGGCTGTTTTTGGCACGGGCACTCTTGCAGTAAAGGGCATATTCCGAAAAGCAATACGGATTTTTGGTTGGAAAAAATCACAAAAAATCGCGAACGTGATATTAAAAATGAAACCGAGCTGGAAAAGATTGGTTTCAAAGTGATTGTTGTTTGGGAGTGCGAATTAAAAAACAAAGCTATTTGTAGGGAGCGATTAAATCGGTTGGTCGAGGAAATAAAAGATGCCGTCTGAAAAAATCAGACGGCATCTTCCTTTAATTAAGACCCTCCCATACCTTCATCAACCTCTTCACCGACACCGGATACGGTGTCTTCAACTCCTGCGCGAACAGCGACACTCTCAATTCTTCAATCATCCATCTAAACGCGGCAAGGTCGTCTGAAACGGGTTGTCCTTGTTTTACCAAGCCGTCGGTTTTTTCCTGCCACATCTGTTCCAATTCCTGTATATCGGCTTCGCGAGCTGCGTCGCGGGCAGGGTTGCCGCTGTATTTTTCGAGGCGCAGGGTCATGGCTTTGAGGTAGATGGGGAGGCGCGGCCATTGTGCCCACGGGGTGCGGGTGGCGAAGCCGGCGGCGAGCAGGGTTTGCAGGCGTTGTCGCAGGAGGTGGGTGAGCGGGTGTTTGCCGAGTTTGCTGTTCAGTTCGGCGTAGGCGGCGGCGGTTTCCTGCAAGTAGCGGCTGAGGGCTTCTTTGACGGCGGGCAGGCGGCTGCGGGCGCGTTTGATTTGTTCTTTGAAGGCTTTTTCGTTGCGCGGCAGCTCGTCTTCGCCGATAAAGGCGCGGTCGCAGACGGCTTGGGTGAGGTCGTCGCGCAGGGTGTCGGCGTTGATGTGTTTGAGCAGCATGGCGACTTGGGTGAAGCCTTGGATGCCTTTGTTCAGGTCTTTAACTTGTTCTTTTAGTTGTAGTTTCATGAGTTCGATCACGCCTAATCGGTGGGCTTGTTCGGCGGCGGCGGACGTGTCGAACAGGCGCAGGGCGATGCGGCCGTCTTTTTCTTTTTGCAGGCCGAGGTAGCCGGTGAGCTGTTGTTTGCCGCGGGCGAATTTGATGGATTCGGGCAGGGTGCCGATGTCCCATGTGGTAACGTTGTTGCGCTCGAATTCTTGGGTGTTGTCGCGGAAGGTGGTGGCGGCGGCTTTGCCAAGTTGTTGTTGCAATTCGTGTAGTTTGCGGCCGCCGGCAAGCTCTTGTCCGCCATCGTCGATAATGCGCAGATTCAGATAGCAGTGTTCGGGCAATTCTTGCACCGCCCATGCGTCTTGGTCGATTTGATCGAGAATCCGCATATCGCCGGCGCTTTTGGCGATAAAGTGCGTCAACTGGGGAATGATGGCCGCTTGGCGGTCGGGATTGCTTTCGAGAAATTTGGTGATGAAATCGGGTACGGGCACGCAAATGCGGCGGATTTGCTTCGGCAGTGCTTTAATCAGCAGCTGGATTTTTTCGCGTAACATACCGGGCACCAGCCATTCAAGCGACGGCGCGTGCAGGCGGTTGAGGACGGTCAGCGGCACGGTCATAGTCACGCCGTCGAGCGGATGATGTGGCTCGAAACGGTAGGAAAGTTTGAACTTGCCGTCTGCGGTTTGCCAGAATTTGGGGAACTGTTCTTCGGTAATGTGCGCGGCGGCGTGCTGCATGAGGTCGTCGCGGCTGAGGAACAGCAGGTGCGGATTGTCGCGCTCAGCAGTTTTGAGCCAGGCTTGGAAGGTGCGGATGTCAGCGAGGGGGAGGGGTTTCAGACGGCCTTTTGGGGGGGCAGGCTGCTTTTTGGGTTTGGGGTCGTCTGAAACGTTTTGTAGGGTGTGTGAACTCGGTTCACGCACGCGGTTGTCCGTATCTTTGGAATCCGCGTGCATGGCTTGCGCTACATACCCTACATTGTGCAGGCTGCCTGAAACCGTTGAAGCTGCGGCACTCTGTTCCCTCTCTTGTGAGAGAGGGTTTGCTGCGGCTGCGGAAAACTTGGTTTGTGCGGCAACTGTTTTGCCCTCTCCCCGACCCTCCCCCACGGGGGAGGGGGTGGTTTGTGCGGCCGTATCAATGCTGTCGGTTTGTAAAATCATGCGGTAATTGATTAAAACCAAGCCGTTTCGCTGAATTTGGTTTTGATGTTGCAGTATAAATCCCTGTTTTTTAAAAAAGGGCAACGCGGCTGCGGACATATCTGCCGTTACCGTTTTATCTGCATCCGCCTGCGGCAAAACGGCAGACAACAGCGCGGAAGCAACGCCTTGCTGCTGGTGGACAGGGTCGGTAAATAGGCAGTCCAAATGATTTTGCTCGGGCAGGTATTCGATAAAGCCGAGTATGCGGTCATTTTGCGCTGCCAATCGGATACAGCCGCGTCCAATCCGTTTTTGCCAAAAGGCGGCATTGTCCGCGCCCTGTATCCATGCGGCTTTTTCGCTGTCGCTATAATGGCTTGCTTCAATGTGCAGGACGGCGCGGCGGAACAGTTCGGCAATTTGGGCTGCATCATTATGTGTGGCGGGGCGTATGCGGAATGTTGCTGTGGACGATTTCAGACTGCCTGAAACCGTTGAAACTGCGGTACTCTGTTCCCTCTCCTGCGGGAGAGGGTTAGGGAGAGGGCTTGCTGAGGTTGCGGAAAAGTTGGTTTGTGCGGCAACTGTTTTGCCCTCTCCCCAGCCCTCCCCCACGGGGGAGGGAGCGGTTTGCTGGGGATTTGCAGGATGCAGGCCGTCTGAAACCGCATCCGCCGTATAAAAATCGGGCAGCCGTTTGTTATAAAAAGCAAACAGGGCTTCGTCATCGACCAGCACGTCTTGCTTGCGCGATTTGTGTTCCAACTCGCTGATTTCCTTAATCAGCTTTTTGTTATGTGCGAAAAAGTCCGCTTTCAAATCGCATTCCTGCGCCACCAGCGCGCTGCGGATAAAGATTTCGCGCGCTTCTTCGGGGGCGATTCTGCCGTAGGACACGGGGCGGCGCGGCAAGACGGTCAGGCCGTAGAGCGTTACCCGTTCGCTGGCGATGACCTCGCCGCGTTTTTGTTCCCAGTGCGGCTCGAAATAGTGGTAGCGGACGAGGTGCGGCGCTTCCTGCTCGATCCATTCGGGCTGGATGGCGGCTACGTCGCGGGCATAAAGTTTTGTCGTTTCAACGAGTTCTGCCGCCATCACCCATTTGGGTTTGGCTTTAAACAAGGCGGAGGCGGGGAAAAGGTGGAAGCGGCTGCCGCGCGCGCCGGTGTAGTCGTTGCCGTCGGGCGATTTCATGCCGACGTTGGCAATGAGGCCGGTGAGCAGGGCGCGGTGGATTTGTTCGTAGCCCGCTTCTTTGGCAGCGCGGATTTGGGCGCGGTGTTGCTTCTTATCCAGTTGTTTTTGTTTGAGTTTGGCGGATAGGTCTTGGTCGCCTTGGTTTTCAGACGACGTAAGTTGCTTGGCTTCGGGAGGCCGTCTGAAAGCGGCTTCCTTGGTGGTCAAACCCATTTCAATCGCGGTTTGGGCAAGCTGGTGGTGCAGCTCGCGCCATTCGCGCATCCGAAGGTGCGACAGGAAATATTGACGACACCATTGCACCAACTGCTTGTTAGACAAGCCTTTATCGCGCTCGCGCTGGAAGCTGTCCCAAATGTTCAGGTAGGCAAGGAAATCGGATTGCTTGTCAGTAAAGCGTTCATGCGCCTTGGCCGCGGCATCACGCGCTTCCAGCGGCCGCTCGCGCGGGTCTTGAATCGACAGCGCGGACGCAATCACCAATATCTCCGCCATGCAGTCGTGTTTCTTCGCCGCCAACAAAATACGCGCGATTTTCGGGTCGATGGGCAGGCGCGCCATTTGTTCGCCGAGGCGGGTCAGGCGGTAGCGGGGTTTCAGGCTGCCTGAAGGGGGAGATGGAGAGTTTGGTTTTTTGATGCTTGGCATAATGGGTAAGATGTATTTCATTTGTCTAAAAATATGATATATGGG
>NZ_JBQCXF010000256.1:0-4060 GCF_051956635.1 Neisseria sp. P0022.S010
TTTTCGGCTCATTCCATACTGTTGCCGATGTAATGGCTGTTTTGAAAGAACACTAACGAGGAAATTATCATGTCCGACAATAAACAAAAAGAAACTCCAAACGGATACGATTTAGACGGTTACGAACGACTCAAACGTCGCAACCGCCGTCGCTTGGTCTTGGCCTCCGGCTTGGTGGTGGCATCGGGTATGCTGTTCGGTCTGGCGCTGACTTCCGGCGACGATAAAAATTCACCGTTTAAAGAAGCGCCTGTCGGTCAGAGCCAAATCAAAACGGCTGACGAGCCGAGCAAGGCGGTTGTTTTAGAGCCTAATAAAGAGGATGTCGCTGCTGCTGAGGAGGCTGCCCGCCATGCGGATGCCGAAGCATCAAATAAACCGCAAAATGCAGGCGACGAAGAAGATAATGCGCCGGTTGAAGTATTGAAGCCAAGCCGTGAATCTGCTCCCGAAGATGTCGGCGAGTCGTTGGTTTTGATCAACGATACTTTGGATGACGGCAATATTAAAGGCTTGGAAGAGTCCGAACGTATTCAACGCGCCGAGGCTGCCAAACGTGAAGCTGCGGAGCGCCGAGCCGAAGAGCGCCGCCAACGTCAGGCTGAGCAACGTGCCGCTGCGGCCCGTAAAACACAAGCCCAACAGGAAGCTGCTGAGAAAGAAAACGCATTGGCAGCTAAAAAACGCGTACTTCAAGCGCGTGCTGAGAAAGCAGAGCGTGAAGCCGCTGCCGAACGCAATAAATTGGCACAATTGGAAAAGGCAGAGAAAGCCATTGCCGAGCGTAAATCTGCCAAAAACAGCAAAGACAGCGTAAAAGACAAGGCCGAGCCTGCCAAGAAAGCAGAAGCCAAAGTTGAAAAACTAAGAAATGAAAAGGCTAAACCAGAAACGGCCAAAGCAGAAAAAGCCGATAAGGTAAAAACTGCCGAGAAGCCGTCTGAAAAAGCCAAACCTAAAGCTGAAAAAGAAACAGCAGAAGCCAAGCCTGCGAAAAAAGCCGCTATTCAGGCTGGTTATGCTGAAAAAGAACGCGCGCAAAGCCTGCAACGTAAAATGAAAGCCGCAGGTATCGATTCAACCATTACTGAGGTCATGACTGATAAAGGTAAGGTCTATCGCGTGAAATCAGCCAGTTATAAAAATGCACGCGATGCAGAGCGCGATTTGAACAAATTGCGTGTGCATGGCATTGCCGGTCAGGTGACCAGTGAGTAATTTGCCTGTTGCCGATTTGTTGGCTGCCGCCGTCATCGCCATCTGCATCATTATCTCGTTGACACGGGGTATTATTGCCGAAGCAGGGGCGATGGTGGCGTGGGTGGTATCGTTTATTGCAGCCAGAACGCTCGCCGTGCCGTTTGCCGATGTGGTCTTTAAATCGGTTGAGCCGCATTCTTTGGCGGTTGCCATGGGTTTTGCCGCTGTGTTTTTTTTGGCATGGTTGTTGCAGAAACTGGCACGATCGTTGTTAAGCAGTTTGATGTCTGCCGTTGGTTTGGGAAGCATCAACCGGTTGCTTGGCGGCGTATTCGGTGCAGTGAAAGGTGTGATTTTGGTGACACTGGCAGTGATGGTTTTTTCACACACTGATTTGCCGAAAACGGAAGAGTGGCAAAGTTCGCACACAATTCCGTATTTTGAATCACTTGCCGATGCTGCGATGCCTTATCTGCCAGGGAAAGATACTGCAATGCCGCATCTTTCGGGTAAAGCAGCTGAAGTAGAAGAATTGGATGATTGAGTTTGACGGATTCAGACGGCCTATGGGTCGTCTGAATCCGTTTTTATTTGCGTAAATTTAGCATCATATTGTCGACAATTTGAGCAAACTCATCTAAATTATTTTATAATGACGGTTTACCCATTTAATCTTCAAACTCGGAGAAGCACGATATGTGTGGTGTATTAGGTTTGGTTAGTCATGAGCCGGTCAATCAGATGTTGTATGATGGTTTACAGATGTTGCAACACCGTGGTCAGGACGCAGCAGGTATTGTTACTGCCGAAGGCAATATATTTCATATGCACAAGGGCAAAGGCATGGTGCGCGAAGTGTTCCGTACCCGCAATATGCGCGACTTGATCGGTAATGCCGGCATTGCACATGTCCGCTATCCGACTGCAGGCAATGCGGGCAGTAGCGCAGAGGCTCAGCCGTTTTATGTCAGCTCCCCATTCGGCATTGTTTTGGCACACAATGGTAATCTGACCAATACCGAAGAGTTGTATGAAAACGTATGCAACAAACACCTGCGCCACGTTAATACCAGTTCCGATTCTGAAGTTCTACTCAATGTATTTGCGCACGAATTACGCCGCGAAGTCTCTAAAAATACAGCCCCTTATCAACTCACCATCGACAATATTTTCAACGCTGTTTCCGAAGTACACCGCCTAGTGCGCGGCGCATACGGTGTTGTAGCCATGATTGCAGGATATGGCATGGTTGCCTTCCGCGATCCTCACGGTATCCGTCCGTTGGTATTGGGTTCGCAAACCGATGAATCCGGTAAAAAATCGTATGCCGTTGCCTCTGAATCAGTTGCTTTCAACGCACTTGCCTATGATTTAGAACGCGATATTCAGCCGGGTGAAGCCGTGTTTGTCAGCTTTGACGGTTCAATCGTGTCGCGTCAATGCAGCGATAAAGTCAAACTCAGCCCTTGTCTCTTTGAATACGTCTATTTCGCGCGTCCCGACTCAGTCATCGACGGCGTATCCATCTATCAGGCGCGTCTGGATATGGGCGTTTCTTTGGCGGAAAAAATCAAACGCGAGTTGCCCGTCGACGATATCGATGTCGTGATGCCGATTCCTGATACCAGCCGACCCAGCGCGATGGAGCTTGCCGTCCATCTTGAAAAACCTTACCGCGAAGGTCTGATTAAAAACCGCTATATCGGCCGCACCTTTATTATGCCCGGACAAGCAACGCGTAAAAAATCCGTACGCCAAAAGCTCAGCCCGATGGAAACCGAATTTAACGGCAAAAGCGTTTTGTTGGTGGATGATTCCATCGTGCGCGGTACGACCAGCCGTGAAATCGTTGAAATGGTACGCGCGGCAGGTGCGCGCAAAGTCTACATTGCTTCCGCTGCTCCCGAAGTGCGCTATCCGAATGTGTACGGTATCGATATGCCGACCCGTGAAGAACTGATTGCAAACGGCCGCAACGCAGCAGAAATCTCGGCTGAGATTGGCGCGGACGGCATCGTCTTCCAAAACTTAGAAGATCTGGAAGCAGTAGTCAAAGCACTCAATCCAAAAATCGAATCCTTTGATTCTTCATGCTTTAACGGTGTCTATCAAACCGGTGATATCGATGAGGCGTATCTGAACCGTCTCTCTACCGAAAAATCAGGTTGTGGCGGTTTGAAAGTTCATCCAAGCAAAATGGAACACAGCATCAGTATCAGCGATAGCGATGATGATGAAGAATAAAGTAAATTGACTTACAATAAAGGCCGTCTGAAAATTAACGTTCAGGCGGCCTTTAATTATGTTTTAGACACATCATGAGTACCGAAACCAAAAATTACATCACACCTACCGGTTGGCAGGCACTGAAAGACGAACTTTATCATCTGGTCAACAAAGAACGCCCGGAAATCGTCCAAATCGTTAACTGGGCGGCAAGCAATGGCGACCGCAGCGAGAATGGCGACTATCTTTACGGCAAACGCCGTATGCGCGAAATCGACCGTCGTATCCGTTTTCTGACCAAACGCTTGGAAGCTGCCGTCGTCGTCGACCCTGAAGCGCGTGAAGCCACGGACCAGATTTTTTTCAGCGCTACCGTTGGCTTATTGCGCGGAGACGGTCGTGAACAAACCGTCAAAATCGTCGGCGTAGATGAAATCGATACCGCTAAAAACAAAATTTCATGGATTTCCCCTTTGGCGCGCAGCCTGATTAAAGCGCGCGAAGGCGATGAAGTTGTCTTGGATACACCGGAAGGCCGTGAGGTTATAGAGATTCTGTCGGTGGAATATATTAAGATTGACTGATTATGCGTGAATAAAAACTATAAAGGCCATCTGAGAATATACTTTCAGAC
>NZ_JBQCXF010000257.1:0-4054 GCF_051956635.1 Neisseria sp. P0022.S010
CCGCCTTCACCACCCTTACCCGCCTTCCGGCCGAAGGGCAACACATCTCCTTCAACATCACAGAAGGCCGACGCGGCCGCAAAGAAGCCGAAAACGTCTGCTTCGCCCTCGATTGCGCCGACTGCTTTGACGTCCTCGTCCCTCCCCCCGAAAAACCCCTCGCCGGCAAACAAGCCATCGTCGGCTTGATTGCCGTGATCTTCGTCTGCAGCATTTTCGCCGCCTTGTGGTACGGCCTCCACTTTTCCGACAACACACCAAAAGAGCCGGCCGTCAAAAAACAAGAAACCATGGTTCACGAAGTAGCCGCCAAAATCGAAGCCGAACGCAAAGCATGGCGCGATGCGGTCAACCGCAGCAACCAACGCGCAAAGCAACCTCAACGCGCAAAAGATAATACATCGAAACAATAACGCTTTATCCAATACAAAAAGGCCGTCTGAAAAAATGGGAAGATGAAATGATAGATTTCTTCCTCATTCTTTCAGACGGCCTTTATTCTTACCTCAATTCGGTTCGGCCATTTCCAACGCCTGTTTGATGTCCACGGCAACGACGCGTGATACGCCTTTTTCCTGCATGGTTACGCCGACCAGCTGCTCCGCCATTTCCATGGTCAGGCGGTTGTGGGAGATGTAGAGGAACTGGGTTTGCGCCGACATTTCTTTGACCAGGTTGCAGAAACGCGAGGTGTTGGCGTCGTCCAGCGGGGCGTCGACTTCGTCCAAGAGGCAGAAGGGGGCGGGGTTGAGGCTGAACAGGGCGAACACGAGGCTCATGGCGGTGAGGGCTTTTTCGCCGCCGGAGAGAAGGTGGATGGTGCTGTTTTTCTTGCCGGGCGGGCGCGCCATGATGGACACGCCGGCGGTCAGGAGGTCGTCGCCTATCATTTTGAGGGTGGCTTCGCCGCCGCCGAACAGGGTCGGGAAGAAGGTTTGGACTTTGCCGTTGACGGCATCGAAGGTTTCTTTGAAACGCGCTTTGGTTTTGTCGTCGATTTGGGCGATGGCTTCTTCCAAAAGGGTGATGGCGGCCTGCACGTCTTCGCTCTGGCTGCGGTAGTAGCCGTCGCGTTCGCGCGCTTCTTCGAGTTCTTGCAGGGCGGCAAGGTTGACGGCGCCGAGGGCTTCGATTTGCTGGGTGAGGCTGCCGATGCTGCTGTTCAATACTTTCGGCGATTCTTTCGCCAACGCTTCGAGCGCGTCCAAATCGGCGGCGCGTTCGGTCAGGTTTTGATGGTAGCGTTTGGCGTTAATCAGGGCTTCCTGCTGCTGCAACAGGGCGGTTTGGGTGGCTGCCTGAAGCTGCGGCAGCTTGGTTTGCAGGGCTTGTACGCGGGCGTATTGTTCCCTGCCCTGCTCCTGAATCTGCGCGAGTTTTTCCTGCACGGCGATGTATTCTTCGTCCAGCGTGTGTACGGCTTCGGTCAGCTCGTCGAGCTTGATGTGCTGCTCGTCGTTTTGGAACTCAGTTTCATAGGCAAGGGCAAGCTCTTGCTGGCGTTCCTGCCAGTCTAGGGTTTGCTGTTCGAGCCGGGCGATTTGCTGCTGGTAGTTTTGTTTTTGCTGGTTGAGCTTGTGGACGGCAACTTCAGCCAGCCCGTATTGGCGGTTGGCTTCCAATAGGGCAAGCTGCGCCTGTTTCAGACGGCCTTGCTGCTCTTGGCGGCTGTGCGCGGTGGTTTGCTGTTGGTGTTCGAGTTCGGCGGCGGCTTCCTGCAAAGTAGCGATGTCGTCTGAAAGCCCGTCGGACGTGTGTTGCAACACGGTCTGCTCTTCCGCCAACTGCGCCAGTTCGCGCTCGATGTGTTCGCGGCGGATTTGCCCTTGGTTGGTGCGCGCCAGAAGTTCGGCGGCGCGTTGCTGCGCCTGGCTGTACTGGCGCGTGTGCTGCTGTTGCTGCTGCATCAGATTTTTATGTTGCACTTCGGATGAGCGCACGGTGGCCTCCGCCTGTTTGAACGCGGCTTCGGCGGCGGAAAGTTCGGGGGCGAGGTTTTCCAGTTCGGACGCGATGCCGTCGAGACGCGCTTTTTGGGCAATCAGGCTTTCCTGCGCGGGTTTGGCATAGAGCAGGACGCTAACTTTGTCGACCTGATGGCCTTCGGGCGTGAGCCAGATTTGGTGTGCGCCCAAATCGTTTTGATGCGCGAGGGCGTAGCTCAAATCGGGCGCGCACAATACGCCGTCGAGCCAGTGGTGCAATACCGTCTGAAACGGCGGCTGCGCTTGGATTTGGTTCAGCAATGCCTGTACGGGCAGGGATTT
Source organism: Neisseria sp. P0022.S010 (assembly GCF_051956635.1). NCBI lineage: Bacteria > Pseudomonadati > Pseudomonadota > Betaproteobacteria > Neisseriales > Neisseriaceae > Neisseria > Neisseria sp. P0022.S010. The sequence continues at coordinate 2,268 of NZ_JBQCXF010000257.1, forward strand.
TTTGATGCCGCCGGAGAGGTCGTCTGAAAGCCATGCCGCCTGCCCTTGCGGCAAAGGCGCGGGAGGCACGAAACCGTGCGGCACGGCGCGGGCGTGCAGGCGTTCGGCAAGGATGACGGACAAGGCGTGCTGCCACTCAGCGGGCGCGGTGATGTGTTGCCACAGTTGCGGCGCGGCGGCGTGGTCGGTTGCCTGCCAGAAGTCGGCGGCTTCCTGCTGTTGCGACAGGATTTGCGACAACGCCTGCTGCTGTGCCTGCAAGGTGATGTGTTGCTGCTTCAGGCTTTGGAAACGGTTTGAGGCCGTCTGAAACGCCTCGCGGACGGCGTGTAAGGCTTCTTCGGCGGCAATGATTTGTTCTTCGTAATGCTCTTGCTGGCTTTGTAACAAGGCGGCGGCTTCTTGTGCGGCGGCGGTTTCGGCTTCGTCGGGCAGGTTCAGGGCTTGGTTTTCCTGTTTCAGACGGCCTTTGCGCTCTTCGTGCTTGGCAACGGTTTGTTCGGCATGGGCAAGCTGCTGCTGCTTCAACGCCAGTTCGCGACGGATGCGGTTTGCCTCGTCCTGCTGGGTTTGGAAGGCGGCGTTAAGCGTGGCTTGGGCTTCTTCCAATTCGGGCAGACGCTCTTCGTGTTCGGCAACCTGCATCGCCCACTCTGCCAATTCGGTTTGCTTTTCTTCTACCAGCAACTCGTTTTCTTCCAGCTTCACGCGGATTTGCTGCTGCTCCTGATGGATGCGTTGCAACTGCGCCTGAGCCGCCTGCTTGTCGCGTTCGATGCGTTGGTGCAGGTTTTGTTGATGGCGGATTTGTTCTTCCAAACGGGCAATCTGCTCGCGCAACACGCCGCGTTTGTTGCTCAATTCGTGTACTGCCTGCTGCTGCGACTGCTCTGCAGTCTGCAAGGCGTGTACTTCGTCATTTAACGCCTGAACCTGCGCGGCGGTTTCGTCCTGCTGCGCCTGCAAAGACTGATGTTGCGCGGTCGCCTTATCGGCGGCGGCAAGCGATTGCTGCCATTGGGCGTAATCGAGCAAATCCTGTTGTTGGTTCAACTGCGCGGTCAGGGATTTGTAGCGTTCGGCAGTTTCGGCTTGTTTTTCCAGCTTCTCCACCTGACGCGCCAACTCGTTCTGCAAATCGCCCAAACGCTGCAAATGCTCGCGCGTGTCTTTCAGACGGCCTTCCGTCTCCTTGCGGCGTTCCTTATATTTGGACACGCCCGCCGCTTCCTCGATATAGGCGCGCAACTCCTCCGGCCGCGCTTCGATGATGCGCGAAATCATCCCCTGCTCGATAACGGCATAACCGCGCGCACCTACTCCCGTACCCAAGAACAAATCGGTAATGTCGCGGCGGCGCACGGTCTGATTGTTGATGAAATAAGTCGATTCGCCCTGACGCGTCAGCTGCCGCTTGATGCTCACCTCGGCATACTGCCCCCACGCACCCTGCAAACTGTGGTCGCTGTTGTCAAACACCAGCTCCACCGAAGCCCTCGGCGCAGGACGGCGCGTCGCCGCACCGTTAAAAATCACGTCCTGCATACTCTCGCCGCGAAGCTGCTTCGCCGAAGCCTCGCCCAACACCCAGCGCACCGCGTCAATCACATTCGACTTGCCGCAGCCGTTCGGCCCGATAACCGCAACAAGCTGCCCCGGAACATGAATCGTGGTCGGGTCGGTAAAAGATTTGAAGCCGGAGAGTTTGATGTGGGTCAGGCGCATGGCAATGTTTCGAATCGGAAAAGAAGGCGTATTTTAACGGAAATACGCTTATCCGTTGAGAG
>NZ_JBQCXF010000258.1:0-4054 GCF_051956635.1 Neisseria sp. P0022.S010
CTCTCAACGGATAAGCGTATTTCCGTTAAAATACGCCTTCTTTTCCGATTCGAAACATTGCCATGCGCCTGACCCACATCAAACTCTCCGGCTTCAAATCTTTTACCGACCCGACCACGATTCATGTGCCGGGGCAGCTTGTTGCGGTTATCGGGCCGAACGGCTGCGGCAAGTCGAATGTGATTGATGCGGTGCGTTGGGTGTTGGGCGAGGCTTCGGCGAAGCAGCTTCGCGGCGAGAGTATGCAGGACGTGATTTTTAACGGTGCGGCGACGCGCCGTCCTGCACCGAGGGCTTCGGTGGAACTGGTGTTTGACAATAGCGACCACAGTTTGCAAGGCGCGTGGGGGCAGTATGCCGAGGTGAGCATCAAGCGGCAGCTGACGCGTCAGGGCGAATCGACTTATTTCATCAACAATCAGACCGTGCGCCGCCGCGACATTACCGATTTGTTTCTAGGCACGGGCGTGGGTGCGCGCGGTTATGCCGTCATCGAGCAGGGGATGATTTCGCGCATCATCGAAGCGAGGCCGGAGGAGTTGCGCGCCTATATCGAGGAGGCGGCGGGCGTGTCCAAATATAAGGAACGCCGCAAGGAGACGGAAGGCCGTCTGAAAGACACGCGCGAGCATTTGCAGCGTTTGGGTGATTTGCAGAACGAATTGGCGCGTCAGGTGGAAAAGCTGGAGAAACAGGCGGAAACCGCCGAACGCTACAAATCTCTGACCGCGCAGTTGAACCAGCAACAGGATTTGCTCGATTACGCCCAATGGCAGCAATCGCTTGCCGCCGCCGACAAGGCGACCGCGCAGCATCAGTCTTTGCAGGCGCAGCAAGACGAAACCGCAGCGCAGGTTCAGGCGTTAAACGACGAAGTACACGCCTTGCAGACTGCCGAACAGTCGCAGCAGCAGGCGGTACACGAATTGAGCAACAAACGCGGCGTATTGCGCGAGCAGATTGCCCGTTTGGAAGAACAAATCCGCCATCAGCAAAACCTGCACCAACGCATCGAACGCGACAAACAGGCGGCGCAGGCGCAGATGCAGCGCATCCATCAGGAGCAGCAGCAAATCCGCGTGCAGCTTGAAGAAAACGAGTTGCAGGCCGAAGAGAAGCAAACCGAATTGGCGGAATGGGCGATGCAGGTTGCCGAACACGAAGAGCGTCTGCCCGAATTGGAAGAAGCTCAAGCCACGCTCAACGCCGCCTTCCAAACCCAGCAGGACGAGGCAAACCGCATCCGCCGCGAACTGGCGTTGAAGCAGCAGCAGCTTGCCCATGCCGAACAAACCGTTGCCAAGCACGAAGAGCGCAAAGGTCGTCTGAAACAGGAAAACCAAGCCCTGAACCTGCCCGACGAAGCCGAAACCGCCGCCGCGCAGGAAGCCGCCGTCTTGTTGCAAAGCCAGCAAGAGCATTACGAAGAACAAATCATTGCCGCCGAAGAAGCCTTGCACGCCGCCCGCGAGGCGTTTCAGACGACCTCGAGCCGCTTCCAAAGCCTGAAGCAGCAACACATCACCTTGCAGGCGCAGCAGCAGGCGTTGTCGCAAATCCTGTCGCAACAGCAGGAAGCCGCCGACTTCTGGCAGGCAACCGACTACGCCGCCGCGCCGCAACTGTGGCAACACATCACCGCGCCCGCCGAGTGGCAGCACGCCTTGTCCGTCATTCTTGCCGAACGCCTGCACGCCCGTAGCGTGCCGCACGGCTTCGTGCCGCCCGCACCTTTGCCGCAGGGACAGGCGGCATGGCTTTCAGACGATCTCTCCGGCGGCATCAAAAAATCCCTGCCCGTACAGGCATTGCTGAACCAAATCCAAGCGCAGCCGCCGTTTCAGACGGCGTTGCACCACTGGCTCGACGGCGTATTGTGCGCGCCCGATTTGAGCTACGCCCTCGCGCATCAAAGCGATTTGGGCGCACACCAAATCTGGCTTACGCCCGAAGGCCATCAGGTCGACAAAGTCAGCGTCCTGCTCTATGCCAAACCCGCGCAGGAAAGCCTGATTGCCCAAAAAGCGCGCCTCGACGGTATCGCGTCCGAACTGGAAAACCTCGCCCCCGAACTCTCCGCCGCCGAATCCGCGTTCAAACAGGCGGAGGCCGCTGTGTGCTCGTCTGAAGTGCAACATAAAAACCTGATGCAGCAGCAACAGCAGCACACGCGCCAATACAGCCAAGCGCAGCAACGCGCCGCCGAACTCTTGGCGCGCACCAACCAAGGGCAAATCCGCCGCGAACACATCGAGCGCGAACTGGCGCAGTTGGCAGAAGAGCAGACCGTGTTGCAACACACGTCCGACGGGCTTTCAGACGACATCGTTACTTTGCAGGAAGCCGTCGCCGAACTCGAACACCAACAGCAAACCACCGCGCACAGTCGCCAAGAGCAGCAAGGCCGTCTGAAACAGGCGCAGCTTGCCCTGTTGGAAGCCAACCGCCAATACGGGCTGGCCGAAGTCGCCGTCCACAAACTCAACCAGCAAAAACAAAACTACCAGCAGCAAATCGCCCGGCTCGAACAGCAAACCCTGGACTGGCAGGAACGCCAGCAAGAGCTTGCCCTCGCCTATGAAACCGAGTTCCAAAACGACGAGCAGCACATCAAGCTCGACGAGTTGACCGAAGCCGTACACACGCTGGACGAAGAATACATCGCCGTGCAGGAAAAACTCGCGCAGATTCAGGAACAGGGCAGGGAGCAATACGCCCGCGTACAAGCCCTGCAAACCAAGCTGCCGCAGCTTCAGGCCGCCACCCAAACCGCCCTGTTGCAGCAGCAGGAAGCCCTGATTAACGCCAAACGCTACCATCAAAACCTGACCGAACGCGCCGCCGATTTGGACGCGCTCGAGGCCTTGGCGAAAGAATCGCCGAAAGTATTGAACAGCAGCATCGGCAGCCTCACCCAGCAAATCGAAGCCCTCGGCGCCGTCAACCTCGCCGCCCTGCAAGAACTCGAAGAAGCGCGCGAACGCGACGGCTACTACCGCAGCCAGAGCGAAGACGTGCAGGCAGCCATTACCCTTTTGGAAGAAGCCATCGCCCAAATCGACGACAAAACCAAAGCGCGTTTCAAAGAAACCTTCGACGCCGTCAACGGCAAAGTCCAAACCTTCTTCCCCACCCTGTTCGGCGGCGGCGAAGCCACCCTCAAAATGATAGGCGACGACCTTCTGACCGCAGGCGTATCCATCATGGCGCGCCCGCCCGGCAAGAAAAACAGCACCATCCACCTCCTCTCCGGCGGCGAAAAAGCCCTCACCGCCATGAGCCTCGTGTTCGCCTTGTTCAGCCTCAACCCTGCTCCCTTCTGCCTTTTGGACGAAGTCGACGCCCCGCTGGACGACGCCAACACCTCGCGTTTCTGCAACCTGGTCAAAGAAATGTCGGCGCAAACCCAGTTCCTCTACATCTCCCACAACCGCCTGACCATGGAAATGGCAGAGCAGCTGGTCGGCGTAACCATGCAGGAAAAAGGCGTATCGCGCGTCGTTGCCGTAGACATCAAGCAGGCGTTGGAAATGGCTGAGCCGAATTGAGGTAAGAACAAAGGCCGTCTGAAAGAATGAGGAAAAAATCTATAATTTCATCTTCCCATTTTTTCAGACGGCCTTTTTGTATTGGATACAGCGTTATTGTTTTGACGCATCATCTTTGGCGCGTTGGGGCTGCCCCGAGCGTTGGTTGCTGCGGTTGACGGCATCGCGCCATGCTTTGCGTTCGGCTTCGATTTTGGCGGCTACTTCGTGAACCATGGTTTCTTGTTTTTTGACGGCCGGCTCTTCCGGTGTGTTGTCGGAAAAGTGGAGGCCGTACCACAAGACGGCGAAAATGCTGCAGACGAAGATAACGGCGATCAGGCCGACGATGGCTTGTTTGCCGGCGAGGGGTTTTTCAGGGGGAGGGACGAGGACATCGAAGCAGTCGGCGCAATCGAGGGCGAAGCAGACGTTTTCGGCTTCTTTGCGGCCGCGTCGGCCTTCTGTGATGTTGAAGGAGATGTGTTGCCCTTCGGCCGGAAGGCGGGTAAGGGTGGTGAAGGCGG
>NZ_JBQCXF010000259.1:0-4039 GCF_051956635.1 Neisseria sp. P0022.S010
TTATCCAAATTGGAACAGCTCCTTTCAGACGGCAACAAAACCGAGCTTTACCGCTATTTTGAAGAAGCCGCACAAATGCGTAATGACTGGCTGAAAAACCGTTAAACCTGTTTTCAGACGGCCTGATACCTTCTCAGCTAAAATCTTCATCACAATAAAAAGGGCATCTGTTTAGATGCCCTTTTTTGATTTCTTACGACTTCAACGTTTCACTCAGTCTTTCAAACGGAACTCGGCCGCTCTGGCGTGCGCGGTCAAGCTTTCGCCATGCGCCAACACGCTGGCGGTTTTGCCCAACTTCTGCGCCCCTTGTTCTGAAACCTGAATCAGACTGGAGCGTTTTTGGAAGTCATATGTTCCCAAAGGAGAAGAGAAACGCGCCGTGCGGCTGGTCGGTAAAACGTGGTTGGGGCCTGCGCAATAGTCGCCAAGGCTTTCACTGGTATAGCGTCCCATGAAAATCGCACCGGTGTGGCGGATTTTTTTCGCCCACTCTTGCGGATTTTCGACCGACAGTTCTAAGTGTTCGGGAGAAATATAGTTGGCGATTTCGCAGGCTTCGTCCAAATCTTTAGCCAAAATCATTGCGCCGCGGTAGCCCAATGAAGCCTCAATAATCGCACGGCGCGGCATGGTTTCAATCAAGCGGTTCATGGCCGTCTGAACTTCGTCCAAATACGTTTGAGAAGTACCGATCAAAATCGCTTGTGCAATTTCATCGTGTTCCGCCTGACTGAACAAATCCATGGCCACCCAATCAGCAGGCGTCGTACCATCGGCAATCACCAAAATTTCAGACGGCCCTGCTACCATATCGATACCGACCACGCCGAACACGCGTCGTTTGGCTGCAGCGACAAAAGCATTGCCCGGACCGGTAATCTTATCGACTTGAGGCACAGATTCCGTACCATAAGCCAAAGCCGCAACCGCCTGAGCGCCGCCGACCGTAAACACTTTGGTTACACCGGCCATAAAAGCAGCCGCCAACACAATATCGTTGCGTTCGCCTTTCGGAGCGGGAACGACCATGATGATTTCTTTCACGCCGGCAACATGGGCAGGCATGGCGTTCATGATGACGGAACTCGGATAAGCGGCTTTACCGCCCGGAACATAAATACCGACACGGTCAAGCGGCGTAATCTGTTGACCCAAAAGCGTGCCGTCTTCGTCTTCGTAAGTCCACGACTCCATTTTTTGGTGTTTATGGTAGCTTTCCACCCGTCGCGCGGCCGTTTTCAAGGCCGTCTGAATGTTTTCGGGCAAACGCTCAAACGCAGACTGCAAATCGTCTTGCGTCAGGATTAAATCATCGATGGTTTGAGCGGATGTACCGTCAAAACGGTTGGTGTATTCAATCAGCGCCGCATCGCCGCGTTTTTGAACATCGGCACAGATGTCGGCAACAATACGGTCGATTTCAGGGTTTTGCGCGGTTTCAAAAGCGAGTAACGCTTTAAGTTCGGCTTGAAAATCAGGGGATTGGGTGTCGAGTTTCTTCATGGTTTGCTCTCTTCCTTTTTTCGTTCCTATTGTTTTCAGACGGCCTCAGCCACACACATGCCGTCTGAACATTATCTTTTCAAAAAACCTTTTTTCTGCAAAAACGCCAACATATGCGGCCGCACAGGATCGCCCAAGGTTTTGGCCAGCGATTCTTTCCAAGGTATCGGGCTGCCCTTGCGTAACTCATAATAATCCGCCACTGCCTGATTATAGGCTTCAACCGCCTCGGCATTCAGGCTCGGACAGGTGTTTTCGGCATAGACCATTTCCTTAGGTAGGCGCGGTTTGAGCGGTGGGTCTTGGTCGGGATAACCGAGGCACAACCCCACCAAAGGCACGCAATAATCCGGCAGGTTCAACACGTCCGACACTTTTTGCGCATCATTGCGCAACGCGCCGATATACACGCCGCCCAGCCCAAGCGATTCGGCGGCAAGCAATACGTTTTGCGCCATAATGCCTGCATCGACCGCGCCAATCAGGGTGACTTCCGCCCAATCAATTTGCGCATCAAGAAACATCGCCTTGTGTTTGGAAAAATCGATGCAAAACAATAAAAATTCCGCACAATGGACAATATAAGGGGCGCTTCCTGCCGCTTCATGTATCCCCTGCCTCAACGCAAGATCGGATACGCGGATGATGGAAACGCATTGCAGATTGTTGGAAGTCGAAGCCTGCTGTCCGGCGCGAACCAGCGTATCGAGGATTTCATCTGCAATCGGTTCGGAAGTAAACCTGCGGATGGAACGATGGGAAAGAATCGTATCGAGTGTCGGTTTGCTTTGCATCATGACGGGGCTTTCAAACTGGGTTGGCAGACAGTTTTTGCCAAAAACTTTTCAGACGGCCTTAGCGGCATTTTCAAATGCCTGAATAATCGGATTCAACAGCGCATATTTGGTTTTCAACGCCGCTTTGTTGACCACCAAGCGGCTGGAAATATCGGCCACATGTTCTACAGCTTCCAAACCATTGGCCTTCAATGTATTGCCGCTGGAAACCAAATCAACAATCGCGTCGCTCAGCCCGACCAAAGGCGCAAGCTCCATCGAACCGTACAGTTTGATGATGTCCACATGCACACCCTTGTCGGCAAAGTGTTCGGCGGCGATGTCGGGATATTTGGTGGCAATCCGCAAGCGGCTGCCGGGTTTGGAAGCGGCGGCGTAATCAAAACCTTTTTTAACTGCAACCATCATGCGGCATGAGGCGATGTGCAAATCCAAAGGTTGATACAGGCCATCTCCGCCATGCTCGATCAGCACGTCCTTACCGGCAATACCAAAATCTGCCGCACCATATTGCACATAAGTCGGCACGTCGGTCGCGCGTACAATTACCAAACGGATGTTGTTATGATTCGTGCCAATAATCAGCTTGCGCGACTTTTCCGGCTCTTCCGCAGGCACAATACCGGCGGCAGCCAACAGCGGCAGGGTTTCCTCAAAAATTCGCCCCTTAGATAAAGCAATCGTTAAAAGTGTGTCGGTCATTTTTTTCTTCTCCTTTGCCGTATCATAAAGCAAGAAGGCCGTCTGAAATCCACAACCCATTTCAGACGGCCCCAACTACGGTTTTACAATAAAGTTTTCACATCAGCCGCAATCGTTTCCGGCTCGCTGCCATAAGGCGAGAAAATTGCCACTTCGCCGTTTTTATCAATCAGATATGCACCTGAAGAGTGGTCAACCAAATAGTTTTCGCTGTCTTCTTTTTGGTTGACTTTAGCCGATACCACACGGTATTGCTGTTTGATGACAGGCAGGCTTTGATCGCCGGTTGCCGTCAGGCCGATAAAATCAGGGTTGAACTGTTTGGCGTATTTGCCGATTACCTCAGGCGTATCGCGCTCAGGGTCGATGCTAACAAATACTACTTTCACGTCTTTAGCCTGATCGCCCAATTGTTTCAACGTGTCGCTGTAAGTCAGCAACTCGGTTGGGCATACGTCAGGACAGTGGGTATAACCGAAAGACAGGATAACCACTTTGCCTTTCAAGTCGCTCAGGCTGAAAGGTTTGCCATCGCCATCGGTCAATGTGAAATCGCCGCCAATGTCTTCTTTGCGCATATCGGTACCACGCGCTTGCACTTTGGGTGCAGACTCACCGGAAGCGGCAGGTGCAGCAGAAGCGGCAGGTGTCGAAGAAGCCTCTTTGGCCTCCTCTTTAGGCTGACAAGCAGCCAGAGCAGCCAACGCAAAAGCACTGAGTAGGAAAGTTCGTGTAACGGAAAGCATAAATTTTCTCCAAAACCGTTTCAAATAAGTGCGGCCAAATAACTGCCCGGCCGATATAAAAACAAAACATCTTCATATTAACGCGTTTGACACATTAAATATAGCCCTTTTTGCAGGTAAATACTGCTTTTTTTGTTTTAAAAATCTGCCTTCCATTTAGATAACCATCAAACACAAAAAGTTTAATTTATTAAAAATGAAACAAATATAAAAATAATCCAATTTTTTTTCAATTACTGCTTTACAAGATTTGAGAACTCGCTATAATGACGACTTCTTCGCTAGCCC
>NZ_JBQCXF010000260.1:0-4030 GCF_051956635.1 Neisseria sp. P0022.S010
TAATGTTTGGATTCGATTTCGGCTGGATTGTATTTGTCTAACATGATGGAACTTTGTGAAATTAAGGTTATTTTTGATGTGCGGATTATAACGCAAAAAGGCCGTCTGAATCATTTCAGACGGCCTTCGGCATACGGGTTTTAAAAACGGAACAATACTAGGCTGACGGCAATCACCGCCATGCCCGTTGTCAGGCCGTAAACGGTTTCATGACCGTCTGAATAGCGTTTGGCGGCCGGCAGCAGCTCGTCCAACGCCAAAAACACCATCACGCCGGCTATCACGCCGAACACCGAACCAAACACGGCAGGCGACAAAAACGGCTGCAAAACCAAATAGCCCAAAGCCGCCCCCAACGGCTCGGCCAAGCCGGATAGCAGGCACGCCCATACCGTTTTCTTACGGCTGCGGGTGGCAAAATAAACCGGCGCGGCGATGGAAATACCCTCCGGAATATTATGGATGGCAATCGCCAAGGCCAAAGGCATCCCGACCGCCGGATTTTCCAAGGTAGCAAAAAATGTCGCCAAGCCTTCGGGGAAATTGTGCGCAGTAATCGCAAACGCCGCCATCATGCCGACTCGCGCGATATGGCGGCGTTTGCTTTCTTGAAACGACGGGTCTTGCGCGTCTAAAGTTTCATGCGGGTTCGGCACCAGGCGGTCAATCAGCGCAATGCCGCCCATACCGGCCAAAAATGCCATGGTCGCCGCCGCAAACGCGTGGTCTTTATCATAAATTTCAGCGAACGCCTCACTGGATTTACTGAAAATCTCCGTCAGGGAAACATACACCATCGCACCGCCGGCAAATGCCAAACCAAACGACAACACCCGCGGATTGGGCGTTTTGGAAAACATCACTAAGCCGCTGCCTAATACGGTAAACAAACCGGCAGCCAACGTGATGGAAAAGGCAACGGCCAAATTGGACATCGAAAAATCGGGCATGAGAAAACCTGCGCTCAAAGCTGGGACAGGTTCAGACTAACACTTTTTAATGCGTATGATAATAGTTATTATTTATTTTATTGATTAGATACATGGATTTTGAAACAAAAGGCCGTTTGAAACCTGATTTCCAGATTTCAGACGGCCTTTAAATTTGAAATGCCACTAAACCTTATCGCTTTCCAGCTTAAGCCTGATAGCGCGACAGGCTCAAGTCGTCGCTGCGGATTTCGGTGTCTTTGCCGCACACGATATCGGCGGTTAATTTTGCCGAACCCAGCGACATGGTCCAGCCCAAAGTGCCGTGGCCGGTATTTAGAAAGAGATTATCAAAGCGGGTGCGTCCAATTAACGGCGTGCTGTCGGGCGTCATCGGTCTGAGGCCGCTCCAGAACAATGCCTGGCTCAAATCTCCGCCCTCGGGGAACAAGTCGTTGACGACCAAAGACAAGGTTTCGCGGCGTTTTTCGGGCAGTTTGATTTCGTAGCCCGACAATTCCGCCATGCCGCCGACGCGGATTCTGTTGTCAAAGCGCGTGATGGCGACTTTGTAGCTTTCATCCAAAACGGTGGAAACCGGCGCGCCGTCTGAGTTTGTGACCGGCAGGGTCAAGGAATAGCCTTTGACAGGATAAATCGGCAGATTGAGGTCTAACTGCGCCAAAACCGTCCTGCTGAAGCAGCCGAGCGCGCAGACGAAGGCATCTGCTTCAAAGCGTTCTGTTTCGGTTTCGACTGCGCTGATGCGCAGCCCGTTATGGTCGATGCAGCTGATAGTTTGGTTGAAATGAAACTGTACGCCCTTTTCCTGACACAATTTATACAGATTTTCGGTAAACAGATGGCAGTCGCCGGTTGCGTCCGCAGGCAGGTGCAGGCCGCCGGCAATTTTGGCGGTAACGCGCGCCAGCGCAGGCTCGAATTTTGCGCATTCTTCGGGTTTCAAACGGCGGTACGGCACGCCGTAGCGTTCCAAAACAGCAATGTCTTGTTCTGCCGCTTCAACTTCTTTAGCCTGACGGAAAATCTGCAACGTCCCTTTTTTACGCCCTTCAAAATTCATGCCGGTTTGCGCTTCAAAACGGCGGAACATCTCACGGCTGTATTCGGAAATCCTGACCATGCGCTCTTTATTGATTTGATAGCGCGCTGCCGTGCAGTTTTGCAGCATTTGCCACAGCCATTCGATTTGATACAGGCTGCCGTCAGGGCGAAACAGCAAAGGCGGATGGCTTTTAAACAGCCATTTCAGCGCTTTGGTCGGGATACCGGGTGCAGCCCACGGCGTGGTATAGCCGTAAGAAAGCTGGCCTGCGTTGGCAAAACTGGTTTCCATCGCCACGCCCTCGGCGCGGTCGATGACCGTTACTTCATGTCCTGCCTCCGCCAGATACCACGCGGAAGATACGCCGGCAACACCAGCACCTAAAACAAGCACTTTCATTTTTCTCCTCCTCTGACTTTTTTCAAAACAGACTTAATATACATCGGGCCGTCTGAATGTTCAGATTCAGACGGCCTTGGACATTAATGCGGCAATTCGCCGTTTTTGATTTTTTGTTTGAAGTCGCGCGTTTCATTGACGATGACTTTCGCCATCAACAAAAGCGCAATCAGGTTGGGCAATGCCATCAAGCCGTTAAATGTGTCCGAAGCCAGCCACACCAAATCAAGGCTCAAAACGGTTCCCAGCATGACGGAAGAAACATAACCGACGCGGTACAAACCGGCAAACTTCTCGCCGAAGACGTAAACCGCGCATTTCTCGCCGTAATAACACCAGCCGAGAATGGTTGAGTAAGCAAAGAAAATCAGGCCGATGGTGACAATCCAGCCGCCGATGCCGGGCAGCATTTTTTGGAAAGTGACGGTTGTCAGCGCCGCGCCGCTCAATTCAGGTTTCACAAACTCGCCGCCTGCGCCGAGCAGACCCATGACCAACACGATACCGGTAATCGAGCAGACAACGATGGTGTCCAAAAAAGTACCGGTCATGGAAACCAAAGCCTGACGGACGGGGTGGTCGGTTTTCGCGGCGGCGGCGGCAATCGGCGCAGAACCCATACCCGCCTCGTTGGAGAACACGCCGCGCGCCACGCCGTAGCGGATGACCGTACCGATGGCACCGCCTGCCACGGCTTGCGCGCTAAACGCATCGGAGAAAATCAGTTTGACGGCGGGCATCAGCACATCGGAATTAATCACGATAATGGCAATACCGCCTACTACATAAAACACTGCCATGGCAGGTACGATAAAGGATGCGGCTTTAGCAATGCCCTTAATGCCGCCCAAAAGCACGATGGCCGTTAATACGGTCAATATCACGCCGGTGTAGGCAGGTTCAACACCAAAGCTGGTCTGCACTGCCTGCGCAACCGAGTTGGACTGCACCGAGCTGCCGATACCGAATGAAGCGAATGTGCCGAACAGCGCAAATGCGACGGCCATCCATTTCCAGTTTTTACCCAAGCCTTTTTCGATGTAATACATCGGGCCGCCGGACATTTCGCCTTTGGAATTGGTGACGCGGTATTTCACCGCCAACACGCCCTCGCCGTATTTGGTGGCCATACCGAAAATGGCGGTCATCCACATCCAAAATACCGCGCCCGGGCCGCCGGTTACCACCGCAGTCGCCACACCGGCGATGTTGCCCGTGCCGATGGTGGCAGACAGAGCGGTCATCAACGCCGCAAAATGGGAAATATCGCCTTCGTGGTCTTCGCCGTCTTCATGCTTCTTTGACGGCACAAACGCCTGTTTCAGCGCATAACCCAACATGGTGAACTGCAAGCCTTTCAGCAACACGGTCAGCAAAATGCCCGTACCGACCAGCAGCATCAACATAATAGGTCCCCAGACCCAGCCGCTGATGGTTTCGAAAAAGGCTTTGAGATTGTCTAAAAACAATTGCATGGCTTTCTCCTTTGTCTGTTTTATTTTTTATGCACTACTTTTTGTAGTGTCATGTAATTTCAGCACAGAATATTCAATAAGACAATATCTTTCTTTTTAAAAAGATTTTTGAGGTTTTACCCTAAAAAAATATCTATTTAGACCGGCCAGATTGTTTACAA
>NZ_JBQCXF010000261.1:0-4019 GCF_051956635.1 Neisseria sp. P0022.S010
GTCACGACTTGCCTTGGCAGGTCAAAGACCCTTATTCCGTCTGGCTTTCAGAAATCATGCTCCAACAAACGCAGGTTGCTACCGTATTGGACTACTATCCGCGTTTCTTAGCCAAATTCCCAACCGTGCAATCACTGGCCGCCGCGCCGCAAGACGAGGTTTTATCCTTGTGGGCAGGCTTGGGCTATTACAGCCGAGCACGCAACCTGCACAAAGCAGCGCAACAAGTCGTCGGACAATTCGGCGGTATCTTTCCATCCGAGCGCAAAGACTTGGAGACGCTCTGCGGCGTAGGCAGAAGTACCGCCGCCGCCATTTCTGCCTTTGCTTTCAACCGACTCGAAACCATCTTGGACGGCAACGTCAAACGTGTTCTCTGCCGTGTATTTGCCCAAGATGGCAATCCGCAAGACAAAAAATTTGAAAACTCGCTTTGGACGCTTGCCGAAAGCCTGCTGCCGTCTGAAAACGCCGATATGCCTGCCTATACACAAGGGCTGATGGATTTGGGCGCAACCGTCTGTAAACGGACAAAACCTTTGTGTCATCAATGCCCTATGGCAGAGATCTGCGAAGCAAAAAAACAAAACCGCATTGACGAGCTGCCCCGCAAAAAAACTGCTCCCGAAGTGCAAACCCTACCGCTTTATTGGCTGATTATTCATCACACTGACGGCGCATTATTGCTTGAAAAACGCCCTGCCAAAGGCATTTGGGGCGGTCTGTATTGCGTACCCTGTTTTGAAAAATTAGACGATTTGTATACTTACGCCGAACACTTCGGCATTGTTTCAGACGGCCTTGAAGAACAAACCACGTTTACCCACCGCCTGACCCACCGTTTATTGATGATTACCCCTTTTCAGACGCAACAAAGGCCGTCTGAACATCTTTCAGACGGCCTTTGGGTATCATTGGAACATTTGGCGGATTATGGTTTGCCCAAACCTTTAATCAAATATTTGGCTAAAGGCTAAACCGCCCTATTCCACAATCTCTTTAAATACAACTTCTTTCCCACCGCGAATCAGTACGGCAAACCCATCGCCGATCTGCCAACGCGAGCTTGGATTGGCGTACTCGACGCCCTGACTGCGCAAGCGGACTTGCACCAGTTTTTCAACCGTATTGCCTTCACGCAGCTCAACCATCATCGGGCTGTGGCTGTTGATATAAATTGCAGTAATCGTCCGGCCTTGTGCGGATTGATAACGGACAGAATACGTCTGCGCTTGTGCAATGACAGGTAACGGCGCGTCAGGGCGCACGGCCTTATAAGAACCGCACGCAGCGCACAAACTCACGCACAAAGCGCAGATGATTTTGTTCAACATAGGCATAGATTAGTAATGGTGATGCGGAATCTCGCCATCAAGACGGTAATAAGTGCCGCAATACGGGCATTCAATCTCACTGTTGGACTGAATCGGCAAGAACACACGCGGATGGCCGTTCCACGTTTCATGATTAGGGCCGGAGCAATGCAGCGGCAAATCCTGCGGCTTGATGACTACAACGTTTTTTTCAGTCTGTGTACTCATGGTTTGGTTCCTCACTATGTTTTCTTATCTTCCGATATTGTAAAGCAAAACGGCCGCTAGGTTCAGACTGAAAACATTATATAATCACTTTTTTCAGACGGCCTTTGATGATTATGACGACCCTGCTCCGCCTTCAAGATTTCGATACTTCCGATTACGCTTCATTTCTTTATACACTCAGCGCAGCCTATTTGGACCACACCGAACAGGCAGGCGACGAGGAAATGTCCGGCCTCAACGACGAACAGCATACATTGACTGCCCTTTGCTACCTCGACAGCCAGGTTCAAGAAGGCGGCTTTGTACAGCTTATCGCTTCAGGATACGGAGAATACATCTTCGGCAATCCGGTTGCCGACAGCCTGCGCCGCTGGCGCATCAAGCCGATACCGAAAATCTTAGACAAAGCCAAAGCCCTGTACGAAAAACACGGCGAAGCCATTGAAAAAATGGCAGACGAGCAAAGGGATTTCGACGAAATCCGCAAAGCTTTTCCCGATTTTGAAGAGCTTGACGGCGATTATTATGATGTTGCCGACGAAGACTTGGAAACCGCAGCAGCCTACGTTCAGGCAAATTGGGATAAATTTGCCAAACTGTCAGGCTGAAACCATAAAACTTTGCCAGTTTGAATCATCTGTTCAAACCGGCAAAATCATCAATACGTCAAATTAACGTTTGTTTTTCTGATAAATCGGCATCACTTCAGGCAACATTTTGCGGATTGCATTGATACGCGCCTGATTGGTCGGGTGAGTCGACAAAATAGCCAATGAGCTGCCGCCCTGTACTTTGTTCATTTTTTCCCACACGCTTACCGCTGCCTCAGGGTTGTAGCCTGCTTCAGCCATCAAACGCACACCGCCGGCATCCGCTTCGCTTTCCTGATAACGTGAGAACGGTTTGGTTGCCAACAAATCTGCACCCAAGCCGACCAAATCACCATCCACACCGGTTGAGCTGGCCAAAATCGAACCGCCCAAGCCGGTCAATACTTGTCCGCCCAAAGCTTTTTTACTGTGTTCCAACAAAGCATGGGTCATTTCATGGCCGACAACGGCGGCAATTTCATCATCAGTCAGCTTCAATTTTTCTACTATGCCGGTGTACACGGCCATTTTACCGCCCGGCATTGCCCATGCGTTCATTTCATCACTGCGGATAACGTTCATCTGCCAGTTGAAGGGCACGCCGGTTTTGTTGGCGCGCTCAGCATGAGGACGCAGACGTGCAAACACACGTTGAACGCGTTGAGCAGTTGGAGATGAAACATCCAAAGCTTTTTGACCACGCGCTTTTTGAATGACTTGTGTGTAACTTTTAGCCGCATCTTCATTTAAAGTCGCGGTATCGTAGCCAACCATATCTGCTACAGAAGTACAGCCGGTCAACGCCAAAATCACTCCCATGCCGGCCCAATATTTTTTATTCCATTTTTTCAACATGTTTTCTCTCTGTGTTTTAAAATTAATGTAACGACATTGTACCCAAATTTAATACACTTTACACAAAAGGCCGTCTGAACGGTTTCAGACGGCCTTTAAGCGCAATATTTAAGAGCGGCGCTGCAACATCCAAGACTCAATCTTACGCGCATCGTTCACGCGTGTTGTGGAAGACGGAGAGTTGAGCAATACGATGGTAATCGGCTGATTCTGTACATTGGCCTTAACCACCATAGAACGTCCTGCCTCGCGGATATAGCCGGTTTTCTGCAATTCAATATTCCAGCTGCCCTCACGCACCAAGGCATTGGAGTTTTTGTAGTTTTGACGACCATTTGCCGTCCAAACCGAGCCATAATTTGAAGTAGAATTTTTGCGGATCAGCGGATATTTGCTGGCTGCCGCAACCATGCGGTTCAAATCGCGTGCAGTTGAAACGTTTTGGAAATTCAAACCGGTAGGCTCATAGAAACGGCTGCTGGTCATGCCCAGGCTTTGTGCTTTGGCATTCATTGCCGCAACAAACGCGCTCATACCACCCGGATAGGTACGGCCCAACGCATGGGTGGCACGGTTTTCACTGCTCATCAGGCTCAGGTGCAACAGTTCGCCGCGTGTCAGTGTCGTGCCGATGCTCAAACGGCTGCCCGTACCTTTCAGACGGTCGATTTCAGCCTCAGTAATCGTGATAGGCTCGTTCATATCCAGATGCGCATCCAACACCACCATCGCGCTCATCAATTTGGAAATAGAGGCAATCGGCATGACACGATCAGGGTTTTTCTGATACAGCACTTCACCGGTTTTATTATTGAAAATCAAAGCAGATTGCGAAGACAGCAAAGGACCTGCCAAAGCGGCTTGAGCTTCGACTTGGTCGGCATGACTCAACGCAAAAGCTTCCATCGGGTCATTTTGCACTGGGAAATTTTGTTCCAAAAATTGTCCCAATACATCCATATCATCGGCAACGGCAGGTGCAGAAGCAAAGGCCAATGCCACACCTGTCCATACCATTCCTAAAGTTTTATAG
>NZ_JBQCXF010000262.1:0-4014 GCF_051956635.1 Neisseria sp. P0022.S010
AAGGCGAACAATCCACCGTCGCCCGCCTGACCATGACGGTTTTCCTGCCTGCCGACCAAAAAGGCACGCATATGTCGCGCTTTGTCGCCCTGATGGAAAAACAAACCGATGCTTTGGATTTCGATACGCTGCACGAGCTGACCGCCGATATGGTTGCCCTGTTGGATTCGCATTCCGGCAAAATCAGCGTTTCCTTCCCATTTTTCCGTAAGAAAAGTGCGCCTGTCTCCGGCATCCAATCGTTGCTTGACTATGATGTCACCCTGACCGGCGAAATCAAAAACGGTACATACAGCCACAGTTTGAAAGTAATGGTTCCGGTTACTTCATTGTGTCCGTGTTCCAAAGAAATTTCCCAATACGGCGCGCACAACCAACGTTCGCATGTAACCGTCAGCCTGATAGCAAACGCGGATGTAGGCATTGAAGAAATTATCGATTACGTCGAAGCGCAAGCAAGCTGCCAGCTCTACGGTTTGCTCAAACGCCCTGACGAGAAGTATGTAACGGAAAAAGCATACGAAAATCCGAAGTTTGTCGAAGATATGGTTCGCGATGTGGCCACTGCGCTGATTGCCGACAAACGCATCGAGTCGTTTGTTGTTGAAAGCGAAAACTTCGAATCGATACACAACCATTCCGCTTACGCTTATATCGCTTATCCTTAAAAGCCGAGCCGAATAGAAACAAAGGCCGTCTGAACATTTCAGACGGCCTTTGGCATAGATTGAACGATAACATGAGACTATCGGTCATATATGGGCAACTCTATTTCGATATAATTCAAAAGCATTAGATTTCTCTCGCAATATTTAACATAAATTAAGCCGATTGTTTTTTCCATCATTTATAATGACGGTTCCTCAACGGCAACTCCGTAGATACTATGAAAAAATTCCTTTATTTCCTCATTGCATTTTTAGGCTTGAGCAGCTTCGCATTCGCAGTAGATGCCAATGATTTACTGCCTCCAGAGCAAGCCTTTGTACCTCAAGTCAATGTAACCGACCAAGGCATCAGCGTGCAGTTCAAAATCGCCGACGGCTACTATATGTACCAGTCCAAAATCGTTGCAGCGACCAATCCTGACAAAATCCTAGGCGAACCCAAATTCAGCAAAGGCGAAGAAAAAGAAGACGAATTCTTCGGCAAACAAACGGTTTACCACCATACCGCACAGGTTGACCTGCCTTACAAACAAGCCGCACCGCAATACAAACTGACGCTGACTTATCAAGGCTGTGCCGAAGCCGGTGTATGTTATCCGCCTGTGGACACCGAGTTTGACGTAAAAGGCAACGGGGTTTATCAGCCGCAAAGCGATGAGCCGGTTTCTGCCAAAGACCGCTTTTTACAACCGTCCGCCTCTTCAGACGGCCAAATGCCAACGCAACCCAGTACAAACAATCCCGACAGCAGCCGCTTCAAGCTCTCTTGGGATACTTTAAACGCCAACCTGTTGGCGTTTTTTGTCGCAGGTTTAGGCTTAAGCTTTACCGCCTGTATGTATCCGCTCCTGCCGATTGTTTCCAGCATTGTCGTGGGCGATAAAAAAGCCGGCAAAGGCCGCGCGTTCACCTTGTCTATGGTGTATGTACAAGGTTTAGCATTGACCTATACCTTGGTCGGCGTGATTGCCGGCTTGACCGGCGCGCTGCTGACCGTATGGCTGCAACAGCCTTGGGTCGTACTTGCCGCCGCCGCGTTGATGGTGGTACTGGCAATGTCCATGTTCGGCCTCTTCAACATCCAACTGCCCAACTCCGTCCAATCCTATTTCCAAAACCAAAGCAACAAACTCTCCGGCGGCAAAATCATTTCCGTCTTCATCATGGGTATTTTGTCCGCGCTGATTGTCGGCCCTTGCGTTGCACCTCCGCTGGCATTTGCTTTGGGCTATATCGGCCAGACCGGCGATGCCGTCTTGGGCGGACTTGCGCTTTATGTTTTGGCACTCGGCACCGGCGTGCCGCTCATCATCATCGGCACATTCGGCGGCCATATCCTGCCTAAAGCAGGCGACTGGATGAACGGCATCAAATACGCATTCGGCTTCATTCTGCTGGCCGTTGCCGTATACCTTGCCACACCGCATCTGCCTTATTTCGCAGTAGTCGGCCTCTACACCTTGCTGATGATTGTTCCCGCCCTTATGCTTTTGGCGAAATCCGGCAAACAAAAAGGCCGTCTGAAAACAGTTGCCGCCATATTGGGCTTTTTACTGCTGATTGGCGGCTCATGGTTTGGCTGGCAAAGCTTTAATAAACAAACGACCGCCCTGCACCACTTCTTAACGCTGGTACCACCATCCGAAGCCGGACAAGAAACCGACCACGGCAAGATGTTTACCGATGTCGGCGAACTCAAAGCCGCTATGGATGCCGCCTTGAAAGCCGACCCAAGCAAGCCTGTGCTGATTGATTTCTACGCCGACTGGTGCGTATCCTGCAAAGAAATGGCCGCCTACACGCTCAACCAACCGCAGGTACACGAAGCGGTCGATATGCAGCGCTTCTTCCAAATCGACGTAACCGCCAACACTCCCGACCATCAAGCCTTACTGAAAGAATACGGTCTCTTCGGCCCTCCGGGCGTGTTTGTTGTCCGCGCCGACGGCAGTCATAGCGAACCCTTATTAGGCTTTGTCAAACCCGATGCCTTCATCGAATGGTATCGCAAAAACGAGAAATAGCCGTCTATAAAAAGGCCGTCTGAAAACAGATTTTCAGACGGCCTTTTCCTATGTTCAAAAATTAAAACTCATCTTGAGCCCAACGCGTAGAACACAAAATGCTGGAATCCACATCTTGAATATTGCGATGACCGGTAAACGCCATGGAAATATCCATTTCTTTATACAGGATTTCCAGCGCACGGGTTACGCCTTCTTCACCATACGCACCCAAACCATACAAGAACGCCCGGCCAATCATCGTACCTTTCGCACCCAAAGCCCAAGCTTTCAAAATATCCTGACCGCTGCGGATACCGCTGTCCATCCAAACCTCGATATCGCTGCCCACCGCACTGACCACATCAGGCAAAGCCTTAATGGCAGACACGGTGTCGTCAAGCTGACGGCCGCCATGATTGGAAACGACCAATGCGTCCGCACCGCTTTTCGCTGCCTTTTCCGCATCTTCAGGTTCCATAATGCCTTTGATAATCAGCTTGCCGCCCCACAAATCTTTAATGCGCGCCACATCGTCCCAGCTCAGGCGCGGGTCGAATTGTTCGGAAGTCCATGAAGACAGCGAAGACAAATCACCCACGTTTTTCGCATGACCGACGATATTGCGGAAGGTGCGGCGTTCCGTGTTCAGCATTTTCATACACCATTCCGGTTTGGTCGCCAAATTGATTAAATTGGCGATGGTCGGTTTCGGCGGCGCAGACAGGCCGTTTTTGATGTCTTTGTGGCGTTGACCCAAAACCTGCAAATCGGCAGTCAATACCAAAGCTGAACAATTAGCATCTTTTGCACGCTTAATCAGGTTCTCCATAAACTCGCGGTCGCGCATCACATAAAGCTGAAACCAAAACGGCGAGCTGGTGTTTTCAGCCACATCTTCAATCGAACAAATGGACATGGTCGACAGTGTAAACGGAATACCGAATTTTTCCGCCGCCCGTGCCGCCAAGATTTCGCCGTCAGCGTGCGCCATGCCCGTGAAACCTGTCGGAGCAATCGCCACCGGCATTTTCACATCCTGTCCGATCATTTTGGTCTCAAGGCTGCGTCCTTCCATATCAACCAATACTTTTTGGCGGAAACGGATGTCTTTAAAATCCGAAGTATTTTCACGATAAGTGGTTTCCGTCCAAGAGCCTGAGTCAATATAGTCATAAAACATACGCGGCATTTTACGTTTGGCAACAAGGCGCAAGTCTTCGATACAGGTTATTTTGCTTAAATCAGATTTCATGGTCGATTGCCTCTGTTAAGGTAAAGATGGACGATCAAGGCCGTCTGAACATTTCAAACACCTCATTATTTTACTCCATCAAAACAAC
>NZ_JBQCXF010000263.1:0-3993 GCF_051956635.1 Neisseria sp. P0022.S010
AATGTCTAAGGCACTGATATATTTATTTTGTTGTTGTTCCATAATTGCTCGTTCGCTATGTTGTCTGACTGACGGTTTGATTATTTTTGAAACAAGATTGCTTCACGTCTAATCGGCTATTCACTGTCGGAAGGGTTTTCAGACGGCCTGTAACGGACTGAAAAACCATCCTTATAACGCATATCGACATACTCGATACGACTTTGTTTTTTACGCAGCAGCGACGGCCAAATCTGGGCAAACTGCTGCAAACGTTTAATTTCGTTTTCACGCCCCAAGCGCACGGTAATGCCGTTGTTCAATACAAGCAGCCATGCCGAACGCGGCGTGTAGATCAATTCTTTGATGGTCAGTTTCAACGGACTCAAAATACCGGAAAAGTCCGCATAATGTTTAACCATGTCTTTGCCTGTCCCCTGCTGCCCTTCAAATATAGGCAGGTCCTGTTTCAGGCTTGCGGCAAACACATTACCCTTACTGTCCACCAAGCCGCCAGCGCGCCAGTGTGCAACCGGCACGCGCTCGGTCAGGATAATTTCCACGGTTTCCGGAAAACGGCGGCGCACCATTGCCGAATCAATCCAAGGCAACTGCTGAAAAGCGGCCTGCGCCGAATCAATATCGGCGCGGAACATATTGCCCCTGATATGCTCTCTTGCAACAGTTTGCAATTCTTTGCCGGAAGCATATTTCAGCTTGCCCTGAATGGCAATCTGTTTCACAGGGAAATATTTGGAATTGTAAAGCCAAGCTATGCCCGAACCTATCAGCAGAAAGGCCATCAGCAACAATAGCCGGCGGGTCAGCCGACCCAGTGCGCCTGCATCATCCCACATGAGCGGTCTTCAAAATCTCAATACATAAATCAGCAAAATCTACGCCGGTATGGGCTGCAGATTTTGGCACCAAACTATGACTGGTCATACCGGGCAAGGTATTGATTTCCAAAAGATACAGCTTACCGTCCGTATCTTTTAGGAAGTCCACGCGCGAACAGCCGTCCGCACCAATCGCCTGCGCGCCACGCACGGCCAGTTCGCGCATCAGGTTTTCCTCCGCCTCGCTCAAATCTTCCGACGGGCATTGATAAACCGTATCGTCGCGGTTGTATTTGGCTTCGTAATCGTAAAACTCGGTAGCCGGAATAATATGAATGCTGGGCAGGCCTTTGCCGTTCAATACCGGGCAAGAATACTCGCCACCCCCGATAAAGCGCTCGGCAATAATTTCGCCCTGCAAATGTTTCAATTCTTCGTAAACGCTTTTCAGACGGCCTTTTTCTTTAACTTTTACCACACCGACGCTGCTGCCTTCCGCGGCGGGTTTCACAAACATCGGCAGGCCCAATTTTTCTTCAACGGCATCAAAGTCGCTGTCGTCATGCAATACGGCAAACTCAGGAACAGGCAAACCCACGGCCTGCCAAATCAGTTTGCAGCGGTATTTGTCCATACCCAGCGCGGAAGCGGCCACACCGCTGCCGGTATAAGGAATACCCATCAGTTCCAATGCGCCTTGAATCGCGCCGTCTTCGCCGAAAGTGCCGTGCAAAATATTGAAGGCCGTCTGAAACCCTTGGGTTTTCAATTCAGACAACGGGGTTTCTTTGGGGTCAAACGCATGGGCATCCACGCCTTTGCTTTTCAAGGCAGCCAAAATAGCGGCGCCGCTGTCCAGAGAAACTTCGCGCTCGCTGGAGAAGCCGCCCATCAACACGGCCACTTTGCCAAAATTCTGCATAATTTCTACTTTCTTAAATACTGATACAGGCCGTCTGAAATATTGTTCAGACGACCTATGTGTCCTCAAAGGCAAATATGCCTGTTTATTATGATTGTTTCGACAATTCCACCAATGCAGACGGAACGCGGTTGATGCTACCGGCACCCATATTCAGAACAACATCGCCGTCTTGCAAAACATTCAGCAGCATTTGCGGCAGATCGGCAACGTTTTCGCAGTAAATCGGCTCAAGTTTGCCCAATACGCGGATGGCGCGCGCCAAGGCGCGGGAATCGGCTGCGGCAATCGGCTCTTCGCCTGCGGCATAAACTTCGGTCAACACCAACGCATCAACGGTATTGAGGACTTTGGTAAAGTCTTCAAACAAATCACGTGTGCGGGTATAGCGGTGCGGCTGGAAAGCCAAGACCAAGCGTTTTTCAGGGTATGCACCACGCGCAGCGGAAAGGGTTGCTGCCATTTCGACAGGATGGTGACCATAATCGTCCACCAGCAAAGCGGTTCCGCCGTTTGGCAATTTAATGTCGCCATATTTTTGGAAGCGGCGGCCAACGCCTTCAAAGCCGAGCAAGCCTTTTTGGATCGCTTCAACCGATGCACCAACTTCCAGCGCAACGCCGATAGCCGCCAACGCATTGAGGACGTTGTGTCGGCCGGGCATATTCAAAACAACTTCAAACGGCTCTTGCTCATGTCCTTTCATTTGAACATGAACGGTAAATTTCATTTGCGCGCCGACGTTTTCAATATCGGTCGCGTAGATATCGGCAGTATCGTCCAAACCGTAAGTGGCGTAAGGTTTGCTGATTTTCGGCAAAATTGCACGGACGTGTTCGCTGTCGATACACAAAAAGGCTTTGCCGTAGAACGGCATACGGTGAATAAAATCGACAAACGCCTGATGCAGTTTCTCAACGCTGTGGCCGTAAGTGTCCATATGGTCTTCGTCGATATTGGTTACGACGGACATAATCGGCGTCAGATACAGGAAAGAGGCATCGGATTCGTCGGCTTCTGCGACGATGTATTCGCCTTTACCCAAACGGGCATTGGTACCAGCGGCATTGAGTTTGCCGCCGATAACGAAAGTCGGGTCAAGTCCTGCCGCGCCGAGAATAGAAGCAGTTAGACTGGTGGTTGTGGTTTTGCCGTGCGTACCGGCAATGGCGATGCCGTCGCGGAAGCGCATTAATTCTGCCAACATCAACGCGCGCGGAATCACGGGAATCTGCTGTTCCAACGCAGCGATGACTTCGGGATTGTCTTTTTTGACGGCGGTAGAGGTAACAACTACGTCGGCGCCATTGACGTGTTCGGCAGTATGGCCGGGATAAACTTGGATGCCGAGAGCGCTCAAATGCTCGGTAACGGCATTACGCGCCTGATCCGAACCGGAAACTTTAAAGCCCAAATTGTGTAAGACTTC
The DNA here is from genome assembly GCF_051956635.1 of Neisseria sp. P0022.S010. Lineage (NCBI taxonomy): Bacteria > Pseudomonadati > Pseudomonadota > Betaproteobacteria > Neisseriales > Neisseriaceae > Neisseria > Neisseria sp. P0022.S010. The sequence goes on from NZ_JBQCXF010000263.1 coordinate 3,170, forward strand.
GGCAATACCGCTCATGCCGACGCCGCCGATTCCGACAAAATGGATGTTGGTGACTCGATTTTTCATCATAATGTTGCGTTCCGGTTGGTTTTTAGTGCGTAAAGGCGTTATTTTAAAGGGCTATCCGCTTCTGCGCTATGCTTTTATTGTAAAGGAATTTTAACAAAAGCAATAAAGGCCGTCTGAAACGCCGTTAATCAACTTTTCAGACGGCCTTGAACAAAGTCTGCCTACTTATTCGGTACAGGATATGGCAATTTCCGCCACATCGTCCGCACTGTGCGGCAACGCCAGCGTACGGGCATTTTTCGCCCATTTCAGGCATTTTTCGCGATTCAGGCCGCCGAGGATTTCGGCCAGTTTTTCTGCCGTCAGTTGAGTTTGCGGCAGCAGCAAACCGGCTTCGGCCTGCACCATAAAACGCGCATTGGCTGTTTGGTGGTCGTCCACCGCGTGCGGATACGGCACCAGTAGCGCACCCAAACCCGCAGCCGTCAGCTCGGCAATCGTCAGTGCGCCGGCACGGCAAATTACCAAATCGGCATCGCGGTAGGCGGATACCATATCGGTAATAAATTCCACGCACTCGGCTTGCACACCCAACGCATCGTAATCCGCCTGCAGGTTGCCCAATTTATTGCGGCCGGACTGATGATACATCTGCGGACGAGCCTCCTCAGGCAATAATGCCAAAGCTTGCGGAACGGTTTTGTTCAACACATCCGCACCCAAACTGCCGCCCACCACCAAAACTTTCAGACGGCCTTGACGGTTTTCAAAGCGTTCTTCAGGAACAGGCAATGCCGCAATATCGGCACGGACAG
>NZ_JBQCXF010000264.1:0-3978 GCF_051956635.1 Neisseria sp. P0022.S010
ATGTTTACGCCTAACAACATAATAATGTCCTTTCTTTAAGGTTTCAGACGGCCTGAAGTCGTTACCTATCAAAGGCCGTCTGAAAAAATTCAACTGCCCAAGCCAAACTGCTGCAACTGCTGCAAAACCTGCCGAGATTTGATGCCCTCGGGGAGAAGGTTGTCAATCAAAAGCCGCGTTACTTTCAAAGCCTGCCCCAAACTTTCCTGATGAACGAAACTGCCTTCCCTCAAATCGATTAAAGTCGCGCCCAATACAGCCACGCCCTTATTGAGCGCATGGAAACGGTCGGCCTCGGCCAAATGCACCACAGCTTCTTCAGGCGTGAGCCAATAAGTTTCATCGCTGTTGATTTCATTGCCGTTGCCGTCATGGAACAAATCGGGGGCAAAGCCCAAGCGTGTCAACAACGTCCATTCAAAACGGCGCAAGGCGGCAATATGGTTGGCCTCGCAACAAATGGTTTTCATGGTTTCCGCCAAAACATCGTAAAGCTCGGGCAACGGATCTTCGCGGACGGTCAATTTCAGCATCAACTCGTTCACATACAATCCGCTGAACAAAGCCCTGCCCTGCGGCTGCGGCCACCCGCCTATCCATTCGGCGCGATGCAGGGTCTTCAACTCTTGCGAGCCATACCAAGACGCGCTCACCGGCACAAACGGCACCAACACGCCCCTCAATTCACTCTGCCGTTTGCGCGCGCTTCTGGCCAACAAAGCCACCCGCCCATAACGGCGGCTGAAAGCCTCCACCCACAAGCTGCTCTCGCGCCACGGGGCGGAAGCAAGCAGAAAGATAGGTTCGTGGTTGATGCGGTTTGGTTGCGCCATAAGGGTTTGGAAAGATAAAGATTGTGTCGATTATAACGGAAAATCGACGCAAAAAGGCCGTCTGAAAATCCGTCTTCTATAAAGGCCGTCTAAAAACCTTTATAATCCGTTTTGAATGAACAACCGACTTTCCTGTGTTTATGCCGAAATTCCCTTTTAAATCCGCTCTTTCCCTACTCTCCGCAGCCCTATTATCCGCCTGCTCGCTGGTGAAATATCAGCCTGTTGCCGGTATTGATACGGTCGACCTGCAACGCGGCTACCGCTTTGAAACCAGCCGGCTTCAACACCACGACGAAGACGATACGCTTATTGTGTTGATGTTCTCCGGTGGCGGTACGCGCGCAGCGGCTTTGGGTTATGGCGTGTTGGAGCAGCTTCATAAGCAACAGGTTACCATCGGCGGTAAAAAACAGTCTTTGATGTCGAATGTCGATGTGGTGGTCGGCGTATCCGGCGGCTCGGTTTTGGCAGCTTATTTTGCACTCAAAGGCGAAGAAACCATTCCCTTGTTTTATAAACGTTTCCTCCACCAAAACTTCCAACGCCAAGTTGTCAAACAAGCGTTTTCCATGTCCAATCTGCCCCGACTGGCCTCGCCTGAATACGGACGCGGCGATCTGTTACAGGAGCAGTTTGAAAACTACCTTTTCGGAAAAACCACTTTCCGAGATTTGGAAAAAAATGCTAAAGGCCCGTTTGCCATCATTTCCGCCACCGATATGGGCATAGGCGAGCGTTTTAATTTCACGCAGGAATATTTCGACCCGATGTGTATCGACTTGGCCGACTTGCGACTTGCCCGCGCCGTTGCCGCTTCAAGCTCCGTGCCTATGGTGTTTGCACCATTACGCTCAATAACAACGGCGGCCATTGCCAATACACGCCGCCGCTGCAAATTGTCTCCGACAGCGAAGCCGGTAAAAAACAACTGCAAACCCGAAAAGAATTTCTCGAGCGTTTCCAAAAATACAGCGACAGCAAAAACCGTCCCTACATCCACCTTATCGACGGCGGCTTGACCGACAATCTGGGTATGCGCAGCCTTTTGGACATGACGGAGATGTATCCGGAAAAAATCCTGACGCATAAAATCAAACAAAATAAAATCCGCCATATTGTCGTCATCAACGTCAATGCCCAAAACGAAGTCAGCAGCGATTTGGATAAAAGCGCAGCCGTACCCGGCCTCCGCGATGTCATTTCCGCCATCGTGAATATCCCGATCGATCAACATTCGCAAGAGTCTTTACGCCGCTTCAGGGCTTTTGTCGACCAATGGAACAAAGACAAGCAGAACGAAGACATCTATTTCTCTTTCGTCAGCCTGAACCTCAAAGACCTTCCGCCATCCCAGCTGAGGGACAAGGTATTGAATATTCCGACCAGTTTCTATCTGCCGCCGGAAGATGTGGACAACCTGCGCACTGCCGCCGCCGAACTGATGAAACAGTCGCTGGACTATCGCAACCTGCTGGCAGAATTTGCGGCACACCCCAATCCAGACACCATTTTCGCAGCCCCGCCTCCGGATGCGCAAGAGTTCAAGCCATTGAACGAAAAGAAAAAGCAGCAGCAAACTGTTCCATAAAGTACAGCTCTGTTAAAATATACGCCTCATCTTATATTTCAGACGGCCCCGATACCCAAGGCCGTCTGAAACACTTGACAATAAATAGAATCCAACCATGACCGAATTAAACACTCCCATCGTTACCGATATTGACCGCCCTATCCTCGTTCCACCGGGCGGCCATAAAAAAGTCCTGCTGCATTCCTGCTGCGCCCCATGTTCCGGCGAAGTGATGGAAGCCATGCTTGCCAGCGGTATCGACTACACCATTTATTTTTACAACCCAAATATCCATCCGTACAAAGAATATATGTTGCGCAAAGAAGAAAACATGCGCTTTGCGGACAAATTCGGCATCCCCTTTGTCGATAAAGACGACGACTACGAAAACGACCGCAAAGAATGGTTCGCCAAAGCCAAAGGCATGGAATTCGAACCCGAACGCGGTATCCGCTGCACCATGTGTTTCGATATGCGTTTTGAAAAAGCGGCGCAATACGCCCATGAAAACGGCTTTCATGTCTTCACCAGCTCACTGGGCATTTCACGCTGGAAAGACATGAAACAGATCAACGGCTGCGGCCATCGCGCCGCCGAGCCTTACGATGACTTGGTTTATTGGGATTTCAACTGGCGCAAAGGCGGCGGCAGCGCACGCATGATTGAAATCAGCAAGCGCGAGCATTTCTACCAACAAGAATATTGCGGTTGCGCCTACTCCCTGCGCGACTCCAATGCCCACCGCAAATCGCAAGGTCGTATCCCCATCAAGCTGGGCGTGTTGTATTACGGTGATGAATCCACCCAATACGAGCCTCAAGCCGAAAACAAAATCATTGTTGAGAAATAAATATCAAAGGCCGTCTGAAACATTCAGACGGCCTTTGTTTAAATCAGACGATTAACGGCGGCGGAATTTGCCGTGGTCAAAATCATCAAATGCCTGATAAGCAGCTTGGCATTGAATTTTTTGTTCGGCATAAGGCAAACCGCGGAACGCTTTTGCCGCTTTACGGTTTTCGCTCAGTTCGGCCTTATTGCCTTTGTAGCGATACCAAGCGGCACGGCGCTCAAGGTATCTCTTACAAGCAGGATGCAATTTATTTTTCTTCGCCTGCTGGTGTTTGCTCACATGATGGCCATGCGGTTTGGCCACTGCTTCGGAAGAATAAGTACCCAAACTCAATACGGCAAACACTGCCAGTGCAGAACCTAAGGTTTTCAGTGTCAACATGATTTGCTCCCAGTTTAGATTGGATAGTCATCCCATTATATGCCTCGCCTGATACCTCGACAAACCGCCTAATGTGTTGCATGACAAGCGATTGTCATCAATTACGACATTATTCTTATTGCTTTGCAAAATTTAACACAACTTCCATGAAGGCAGAAGCCGAATATAAATTTCTTTATTTCATAAGCCTCTAGCCAATGTTTAACCAAATGTGATGCAAATACCAAAAAATGCCAAATCGCCACAAAGCCACATGAAACCTAGCCCGAGCCCTCCCCCTCCTTAATCAGCTCCCGAAAAAAGCGCATTGTCAAGTCTAGTTAAACAAAGAAAAATAC
>NZ_JBQCXF010000265.1:0-3974 GCF_051956635.1 Neisseria sp. P0022.S010
GGTGAAAGACGTTGAGCAGTACGACATTGCACTCTTCCAATAATACACGTAAGCGTTCTGCTGCTAATACTTCGTCTTCTACAATAATGGCACTTGGCATAGCGGTATTCTTTTTGTTGTATCGTGGGAGATCTGCCGCGTTTTGTCATCCTCAATAACGCGTCAGCCGTATGTTGTTACAACCTTGAAATTATCAGTTTGTGACAATTTTAGGAAATTTTCAAAATATACATGATTTTTCGCTTCTTGGGCATGGTTTGGGATGAATCGGAAGATTACTTACATAACTTTATGAAATATTGTAATACCTAGAGTAATTTTGTTGTAATCGTGCTAATTCAGTCTGTGATAATGGACGATTTTGGGATTTTGTCCATTTGCCAGTGTACCACCGCCCAATCAAGCAATTCCTGCGGACGGTTCACGGTAGGTGCATCGGGTAGGTTGAGGTAGGTTAGGACTTGGCGTAGGAGTTGTTCTTTTTGATTCAAATCCAAAGCCGGGGCAAGGGTTTGTTTCGACCATTTTTGCCCTTGATTGTTGGTCAATAGGGGAAGGTGGGCGTAGGCCGGTGTGGGAACGCCGAGGCATTGTTGCAGATAGATTTGGCGCGGCGTGGAAACGAGCAAGTCCTGACCGCGGACAATATGCGTTATGCCTTGATCGGCATCGTCGGCAACCACGGCAAGCTGATATGCCCAATAGCCGTCGGCACGAAGCAGGACAAAATCGCCGATATCATGTGCCAGATTTTGTGCGTAATGTCCGACAATGCCGTCTGAAAAACCGATCACGCGATCGGGAACTTGAATGCGCCATGCCGGAGTTTTGTTTTGCGTGTCGGGTCTTTGCTGAGGATTGCGGCAACAGCCGTTATATACAAATCCGTCTGCGCCATGTGTTGCCGCCGCCTGCCAGTCTTTTCGGCTGCAATAGCAGGGATACACCAGCCCGGCTGCTTTGAGGCGGTCGAGGGTGTCTTGATATAGGTCGTAACAGCGGCTTTGATAGGCGACTTCGCCATCCCACTCAAAACCGAAAGCTTCGAGCGTGCGCAAAATGTCGGTTGCGGCGCCGGGCATTTCGCGCGGAGGGTCAAGGTCTTCAATGCGGACCAGCCATTTGCCTTGATGAGCGCGCGCGTCGGCATAGGAGGCGACGGCGGTCAGTAGGGAGCCGATATGAAGCAGGCCGGTAGGGCTGGGGGCGAAACGTCCTATATACATGGCAGGGTGGTTTTGTAGGGCAGGGGCAGTGTGTCTGCACGCTATTCAAATCGTGATAGAAAAGGGCGTGCCGTACACGCCCGAATTTGGGTTTCAGACGGCCTGAGACTTTTCAAAATGATTTAAGTTTCTTGGCCGTCCGTTCAATTCGCTTAAGCCAAGGGAGCCAGTAGTTTGGCGAAAGCATCTTCAAATTGTTTCAAACCGTCTTCTTGCAAACGAGTTGCCAAAGTTTCAACATCAATGCCGAGTTGGGCGGTTTCGGCAAGCTGCGCTTGGGCTTCGTCCGTGCCTTCGGTCAACGTGGCTTTGGCGGTGCCGTGGTCGATAAAGGCTTTGAGTGTGGAATCGGGAACGGTGTTGACGGTATGGGCGCCAATCAGGCTGTCAACGTACAAAGTGTCAGGATAGGCAGGGTTTTTCACGCCGGTAGATGCCCACAGAAGTTGTACGCGGTTGGCACCTTTTTCGGCAAGTGCGGCAAATTCGCTGCTGCCGAAGTATTGCGCCCAATCTTGATAGGCGGATTTGGCCAGCGCGATGGCGACTTTGCCTTTGAGGTGGTCGGGCAGGGTGGCATCCAATGCGGCATCGACACGGGAAATAAAGAAGCTGGCGACAACTTGGATATGGGAAACGTCGTGTCCCGCTTCCAAACGGTTGGCAATGCCGCGTGCGTAGGCTGCGTAGGCTTTGAGGGTTTGGGCGCGTGAGAACAGCAGCGTGAGGTTCACGCTGATGCCGTCTGAAACGAGGGTTTCAAGCGCTTCGATGCCTTCGTCGGTTGCCGGTACTTTAATCATGGCATTTTTACGGCCGATGGCGGCGTGCAGGCGGCGCGCTTCTTCAACCGTACCTTGCGCGTCTTTGGATAATTCAGGCGAAACTTCGAGGCTGACGAAGCCGGTTTTGCCACCGGTAGATTCGTGTTCGGCAAGGCACACGTCGCAGGCGGCTTGCACATCGGCAACCGCCATGGTTTCGTAGCGTTGTTTCGGGGTCAGGTCCTGCTGTTTGAGTGCGGCTACTTCATCGGCGTACAGGGTATCTCCGGCAAAGGCTTTTTGGAAAATGGCAGGATTGGAAGTTACGCCACACACACCTTGTTTCAGCATTTCTGCCAACTCGCCGCTTTGTACCAGCGAACGGGAGAGATTGTCCAACCAGATTTGTTGTCCTAATGCTTTAACGTCCGATAAAATAGTCATCTCAGATTCCTTTTACATAATAGGTTTGTTTGTGAAGTGGCGGTAATGCTACGCCGATTCGATGAATTTGAACAGTTTACAGCCGATTAATTTGGGCAAAACAAACCTAAATTCAAGCACGAAAGGTGGCTTTGATGGCGGAAAACACACTTTATCTCGACTGGGCGCGCGATGTATTGGATACGGAAGCCGAAGGTTTGCGTGAAATTGCGGCGGCTTTGGATCATGATTTTGTCCGTGCGGCAGAAGCGTTGTTGCACTGCAAGGGCAGGGTCGTCATTACCGGCATGGGCAAGTCCGGACACATCGGCCGCAAAATGGCGGCGACCATGGCTTCGACAGGCACGCCTGCGTTTTTCGTCCATCCTGCCGAAGCGGCGCACGGCGATTTGGGCATGATTGTGGACCACGATGTCGTGGTTGCTATTTCCAATTCCGGCGAAAGCGACGAAATTGCGGCGATTATTCCGGCGTTGAAACGCAAAAACATCACGCTCATTTGCATCACTGCCCATCCGACTTCGACCATGGCGCGCCATGCCGATATTCATATTACCGCGGCGGTTTCCAAAGAGGCCTGTCCGCTCGGCCTTGCACCGACTTCCAGTACGACCGCCGTGATGGCCTTGGGCGATGCTCTGGCGGTGGTATTGCTGCAGGCGCGTGCGTTTACGCCGGATGATTTTGCTTTAAGCCATCCGGCCGGCAGTTTGGGCAAACGCCTGCTGCTGCGCGTGGCTGATATTATGCACAAAGACGAAGCTCTGCCTGCCGTTTTGTTGGGTACACCGTTGAAAGAGGCCATTGTCCGCATGAGTGAAAAAGGTTTGGGCATGTTGGCGGTAACCGATGCCGAAGGCCGTCTGAAAGGCGTATTTACCGATGGCGACTTGCGCCGTCTGTTTCAAGAACGCGATAGCTTTGCCGGTTTGAAAGTGGACGACATCATGCACGCTTCGCCGAAAACCATCTCTGCCGACCGTCTTGCCACCGAAGCTTTGAAAGCCATGCAAAGCGGCCATGTGAACGGTTTGCTGGTGGTCGAAGAAAACGGCGTGCTGATTGGCGCGCTGAACATGCACGATTTATTGATGGCACGAATTGTCTGAATTGACGGCAAAAACGTTTTCAGACGGCCTTATGCTAGAATAGGCCGTCTGAAATAAGGAAACCTTATGCAAAACCTCTCTTCCGACCTGCAACAACGCGCTTTAGGTATCAAACTGCTGATACTGGATGTGGACGGCGTTTTGACCGACGGCCGCATTTTTATCCGCGACAACGGCGAAGAAATCAAATCGTTCCACACTTTGGACGGCCACGGTTTGAAAATGCTTCAGGCCAGCGGTGTGCAAACGGCGATTATTACCGGCCGCGATGCGCCTTCCGTCGCTATCCGCGTGAAGCAGCTCGGTATCAACTATTACTTCAAAGGCATTCACGACAAACGTGCCGCCTACGCCCAATTACGCGAACAGGCCGGTGTGGAGGAGCATGAGTGTGCCTTTGTCGGCGACGATGTCGTCGATTTGCCCGTGAT